>JACDCP010000199.1 GCA_013817465.1 Gammaproteobacteria bacterium
ATGCCGTAATCCGCCATGGACGGCGCGTTGGAAGTGAAAGTGTTGGTCTCGATGATGTCGGCGCCGGCCTCGAGAAACGCGCAATGCACTTCCGCGACGATTTCGGGTCGCGTCAGCGACAGGAGATCGTTGTTGCCTTTGAGATCCTGTGGCCAGTCGGCGAAGCGCCGGCCGCGGAAACCAGCCTCGTCGATCCGGTAGTCCTGAAGCATCGTGCCCATGGCGCCGTCGAGAAAGACGATGCGCTCCTCGAGCAGGCGACGCAGCGCGCCGATGCGTTTCTCGCGCATGCTCAGGCGCTCGCCGCCAGCGGTTCGCAGGGCCGCACGCCGAGGCAGTGGCAGATCGCGTAGGTCAGCTCGGAACGGTTCAGCGTGTAAAAGTGAAAGTCCTGCACCCCGTGGTGCTGCAGCCGCTGCACCTGTTCGATGGCCACGCTCGCCGCAATCATGCGGCGCGTCTCCTCGTCATCGTCGAGGCCGGCGAAACGATCGACGAGCCATTCGGGCACGCTTGCGCCGCAGGTCTCGGCAAATCGAAGCAGTTGCGGAAAGCGCGTGATCGGCAGGATGCCCGGCACGATCGGCACGCGAATGCCCTCGGTGGCGCACTGATCGCGAAAGCGCAGATAGCGGTCGGTGTCGAAGAAGAACTGGGTGATCGCGCGCCCGGCTCCGGCGTCGATCTTGCGCTTGAGATTGTCGAGATCGAATCTCGCGTCCGGCGCCTCCGGATGCACCTCCGGATACGCGGCGACCGAAACCTCGAAATCCGCGACTTCCTTCAGGCCGGCGACCAGATCGACCGCGTAATCGTAGCCATCCGGATGCGGGCAGTAACGGCCAGCGCCCTGCGGCGGATCGCCGCGCAATGCTACGATGTGCCGGACCCCGCCGTTCCAGTAGTCGCGCGCGATCGACCGGATTTCCTCGCGGGTTGCGCCGATGCAGGTCAGGTGCGGCGCGCCGGTGAGGCTCGTCTCCTCGAGCACCTTCATGACGATGCGATGCGTGCGCTCGCGCGTCGAGCCGTCGGCGCCATAGGTCACCGAAACAAAGCAGGGGCTCAGGGGCGCGAGCCGCTCGATCGAGCGCCACAATGTCTCCTCCATCGCCGGCGTCTTCGGCGGAAAGAACTCGAACGACACGCGCACCGCGACACTCATGCCGCAACGTCGCCGACGCTGCTCGCCTTATGGGCGAGGAGCAACGTTGCCGATCGGGTACGGGGAAGTTGTACGTGCTCGATGTGCGCGCAGCCGAGACCAACGGCTTCGAGCCACCCCGCCATGTCATCCGCCTCGACGCCATCCGCCCCGGCGGCGACATCGACAACCAGCAGCGAACCGCCCGGCCGCAGAATGCGCGCGGCCTCCGTCAGCACCAATGCCGGTTCCTCGGCTTGTGACAACACCTGATCGACCGTCACGGTGTCGAAAGATGCATTGCCGAACGGCAGCTTGTACATGTTGCCGTGGCGGACCGTGCAGTGGTGAAGTCCCGCAGCGTGCAGGTTGGTGCGCGCGACCATCAGCATTTCACTGGAGATGTCGACGCCGGTCGCCTGCTCGGCCTGGCTGGCCAGCAGGCGCAGGATGCGCCCGCTGCCCGTGCCGATGTCCAGCAGGTTGCCGAGCGGTGCGTCGCCGAAAGCGCGCACGATAGCGTCGTCGACCTGCGCATCCGGCACCGCCTGCGGTGCTTCGTGCAGCGTGTCGAGGTAGTCGGAGGCGAGCCGCGCGCGCTCGTCCATGACTTCGTTCATGCGCTGGCGATCGAGGCGGGCCGTTTCATCGTCCGGCGATAGCAGCTCGAGGACGGCGCGGGCGAGCTCAGCTTCGTGCCCGCGCGTCGGCACGCGATAGAAAACCCAATGGCCCTCGCGGAACCGCTCGAGGAGACCTGCGTCGCAAAGCAATTTGAGGTGGCGCGACACCCGCGGCTGGCTCTGGCCGATGATGCGGGTGATCTCCCCGACCGTGAGCTCCCCCGCGCGACAGACGGCGAGCAGCCGCAACCGGGTCGGCTCGGCGATGGCACGGAGGGCACGCAGGAGATCGGGCAGCCTCTGAGTCATAGTCATGTGCTTTTTGAATATGGAAATATAAGGATATCTTGATGCGCATTGTAATCAAAAGCACTCCAGGCGCAAGCCCGGATTAACATAACGAGTGGCTCGAGCCGCGCCGAGGCAACCGAATCCATTCAAGTGGCCCGTTTTGCCGATGGAGTACGCCTTAAAGAGTTAGAAGCCAAACGCTGCGCCCTTAGAAAGGTCGAAAAAAGTCATGGGAAGCTTGCGACCCGGACGGCAGAGACACGCCGACATTCCCCCTGCGCGCCCGGTCCGGGTATTGAGCGTCAGACGGAGCGCGGAGGCTGTGTCGCTTCCGGTCCGGAAACCGCTGCCGCTGTATCTCGATGAGGAAACACTGGCGAGTTTCGCCGAATGTTCCGGGAAATCTAGACCGGACCGGTGAAAAAATAGAAGTCAGACGACGATTTCTGCCTGTCCCTGCTCGCGCAACCCCTCGTCCGCCGCATCAGCAGTCTGACCCCGGATGCACTACGGCACCACGGGCGACATAGGTATAGACGACCGGGATCACGAACAGCGTGAAGAAAGTGCCGACCAGCAGGCCGCCCACGATGACGAGCCCGATGTCCTGGCGGCTCTCCGCGCCGGCGCCGATGTAGATGAAGGCCAGCGCCAGCAGGAAAGTCAGATAGATGCCGGCGCTCGATTCCTTGAACTCGCGCGACTGGCCGCGATAGTCCGTGCGCGCCGTCGCCGGCAACACTTCTTCGGCGGTGTTTTCCAGAAACACGAGCGCGTCGCCCAGCGATGCGCCTTCGGCCAGGCTGGCCGTGATCGTCGCCGCGCGCAGCCGGTCGAAGTGGTTCAGCTCCTGCGGCGCTACGGTTTCCTCACTTTCCACGAGGTTGGAAAGCTGTACCATCTGGCCGCCCTGGCCGCGCACGTAGATCCGCCGCAGGTCGCCGGGATTGTTGCGATCGACATCCGCGAGCTGCACCATGACCTCGTACTGCTCGCCGTCACGCTCGAAGCGCGTGACCTGCCTGCCCCCGAGCAGGGTTTCGAGCGTCCGCCCGAGAACGTCGATCGACACGCCGACGTCGGCGACTTTATCGCGGTTCACCGTGACCTTGAGCTGGGGTTGGTTGAGCTTCAAATCAGTGTCCAGGTTCACGAAGGCCGGATGTTGAGCCAGGCGCGCCGTCAATTCCTCCACCATTACCCGCAGTTCGGCATACGGCCGAGAGGTTTGCACCACGAATTGAATCGCCTGGTCGCCCGAGCCGCCTCCCAGCGACTGCGGGCTGGATGGAAACGCCATCACGCCCGGCACATCCTCCATCTTCGGGCGCAGCTCGGCAGCGATTTCCTGCTGGCTGCGTTCGCGTTCGTCCCACGGCTTCAGCTTGATGAATGACCGGCCGGTCGACACGGTGGGGTTGCCCACGATCATGAAGTAGCGCTCGACCTCGGGCACTTCAGCGTAAAGCTTCTCCAGCTCGCGGGCGTATTTGTCGGTGTACTCGATGGTCGCACCCTGTGGTCCCTGGAAGTTCCCGACGATCGTTCCCTGGTCCTCCGTCGGCGCGAGCTCCGCATCCAGACGCAGGAAGAAGAACACGCTGCTGCCGGCCACCAGAATGCCGACCAGCAGCACGAGCGGCCGGGCGCTCAGGCTTGCGCGCAGCCCTCTCTCGTATCCGGCGGTGAGCGCTGAAGCCGCGCTCGATAAAGCGATACGCCGCGTTGTGCTGTGTCTGCGCCGCAGGAGCTTCGAGCACATCATGGGCGTGAGCGTTAGCGCGACGAAGCCGGACACGAGCACCGCGCCCGCGAGCGCGAGCGCAAACTCCGTGAACAGCCTGCCAGGTTGTCCCGGTCATGAAGGCGATCGGCAGATAGACGGCCGCGAGCGTCAGACTCGTCGCCAGCACTGCGAAGGCGATTTCGCGGGAACCCTGCATGGCCGCCTGCATAGGCGGTTTGCTCGCCTCGACGTGGCGGTAGACGTTTTCTAGCATGACGATCGCGTCGTCCACCACCAGGCCGATCGCCAGCACCATCGCCAGCAGCGTCAGCGTGTTGATCGAGAAGCCGAACAGGTACATGAGCGCGCAGGTGCCGATCAACGACACCGGGATGGTAACGAGCGGGATCAATGTGGCGCGCAGCGAGCGCAGAAACAGAAATATGATCAGCATGACGAGCACGAGCGCCTCGGCGATCGTCATGTACCCATTCAATTCATCGCACCGACGGAAGCCAGTGTCCGGTTACCTGGGGACACCACCGCAGGGATGCGCTATCCGCGTTACGGCCTCTGGCGCCATGGCGGATTGGCTGATCGAGCGTCAGTGGACGGTCTTTGAAGCGAGACCTGGTTCGTCGCCGGCAAAAAGGCCGGCAGTGTCCACTTTGTCGAACTGGTAGGAGCGATTGCAGAATTCGCAGCGGACTTCGACGGCGCCGTGTTGGGCGATGATGTCGCGCACTTCCTGCTGGCCGAGGGTGCGCAGCAGCGACTCGACGCGCTGCTTCGAGCAGCCGCAGCGGAACGAAACCGGCGTCGGCTCGAACAGACGCACGTCTTCCTCGTGGAACAGGCGCTTCAACAGCTCCTGATTCGACAGCTTCAGCAGCTCTTCGTCGGTCAGGGTATCGGCCAGCGTCACGACGCGCGGCCAGGCGTCCTCGTCGGCGACCGAGCTCTTGCGTTCCTCAGGCAGGCGCTGCAGCAGCATGCCGGCCGAGGCGCGCTCGTCGACCGTCAGCCACAACCTCGTCGGGAGCTGCTCGGAATTCTCAAAGTAAATCTGCAGGCAATCGGCGATGGTGTCGCCCTCGAGCGGCACGATACCCTGGTAACGCTGCTGGTCCGATTCCGACTCGATCGACACCGCAAGCTGGCCGTCGCCGGTCATGCTCGACAGGGCGCCTTGCGCCACGTCGCCGCTCCAGGTCGCCATGCCACGCAGCGTCATATGGCTCGTGCATTGTGCGACCAGAAGCTTGAGCGGCCCTTCGCCGCGGAGCTGGAGCGTCAGCACACCTTCGAACTTGAGCGTCGAGGCGAGCAGCGCCGAAGCGGCCAGCGCCTCGCCGAGCGCGTCACGCACCGGCGGCGGATAAGGGTGGCGCTCGAGCACGGCCTGCCAGGCGCTATCGAGGCGCACGAGCTTGCCGCGCACCGAGAAGTTCTCGAACAGGAAGCGGTGCAGGCTGTCCCGGTCGCGTTTGAGTCTGTCCTGGAATTGTTCCGTCATTGGGGATCGCGAGTCATGGATTCGGCTTGGTTCATGATTTCGTCAATTTCTCCTTCAGCAGCTCGTTGACCTGCGCCGGATTGGCCCTGCCCTGCGTCGCCTTCATCACCTGGCCGACGAAGAAGCCGAACAGTCGATCCTTGCCGGCGCGATATTGCTCGAGCTGACCGGGGTTCGCGGCGAGCACCTCCTCGACGATGGGCTCGAGCGCAACCGTATCGGTGATTTGTCTCAAGCCCCGCGTTTCTATGATCGCGTCGGCATCGCCTTCGCCAGCCCACATCGCCTCGAACACGTCTTTGGCGAGCTTTCCCGAAATCGTGTTGTCCGCGATGCGCCGCAACAGCGCGGCAAGCTGTGGCGGGCCGATGAGGCTGCCCGCGATGTCCATGCCGGCACGGTTCAGCGCGCCGGACAGCTCGCCCATCACCCAGTTCGCGGCCAGCTTGGCATCGCCGCCCAGCTCGTTCACCACATCTTCATAATAAGCCGCCAGGTCGCGACTGACCGTGAGCAGATCCGCATCGTAGGCGGACAGCCCGTAGTCCCGCACGAAGCGCTCGCGCTTCGCGTCCGGCAGCTCCGGCAGCGTCGAGCGAACTTCCTCGATGAAAG
>JACDCP010000200.1 GCA_013817465.1 Gammaproteobacteria bacterium
GAAGTACTCCATCGAAATCGCGTACAGCCCGCCCATGTACAGGAAATCGTAGATGCGGATGACGTTCTTGTGCGTGATCTTGCGCGAGTAGCGCAGCTCGTGCACGAAGCGTTTCATCATCTCCTCGTCGGAGGCGACGTTCGGGTTGAGGAACTTGAGGATCAGGCGCTCCTCGACGACCGAGTCTTCCATCAGCAGCACCGTGCCGAACGCACCCTTGCCGATGCGCTGAACGAACTTGTAACGCCCCTCGATCATGTCCCCTGCCGCGAGCGTGGAGATATCCAGAGTCTGCGGGGCGGTCTGGTGGACGATCTCGTCCACCGGGCTGTCCGCCGCCAGCAGCGTTCTGCTCGAGCGCGCGAGCTGCGCGGCCTTCTGGTCGGCCTCGATGGCAGTCGGTGAGAAGCGGTCCTCCAGCGCGCGCAGGGCTTTGGCGGCGGCGCGCTGCACGGTGTGATCCGGCGCCCCGGCCTGGTTGCCGATGGACTTGCGGATGGTGTCGGCGCGGCGTTCGTCGGTCAACTTGGCGAGCGCATGCATGGCTTCGATGCGGATGTCCTTCTCCGAGCGCTCGAGCAGCGGCAGAAGTGCCTGCACAGCCTGGTGATCGCCGAGCTTAGCCAGCGCGCGGACCACGACCGGAATGGATTTGGCGGGGCCCTTGAGCATGTCGAGCAGCGCAGGAACCGCGCGCTTGTTGCCGATGGCCGCGAGCGCGTCGGCGGCGCGCTCGCGCACCCACCAGTCCTCATCGCGTGTCGCCTCGATCAGATGCTCGACGGCGCGCTCGTCCTGGGTCGAGTTCAGGATCTCGATGGCCGAGCGGCGAATGCCTTCGTCCTCGTCCCGGATGAGCTCGAGCACGGCGTCGATGACGCGCGTACCGCCGATCTTGGAGAGCGCGTCGCCGGCGCGCGCGCGCACCCACCAGTCCTGGTCCTCGAGCGCGTTCAGCAGATCCTTGATCGAGCTCGAGGTGCCGATCTCATTGAGCACCTCGACGGCCGCGCGGCGCGCATACTCCGATTCGTCCTTGAGCACCTCGATGAGGTGGCGCGCGGTATCGGGGCGATTTGCCGCGACGACCACGTCGATGGCCTTGTTCTGCACGTCCAGATCCGGATCCTTGAGCAGCGAGCAGAGCAGCGTGATGTCGGTGTCGGCGCCGGATTGTGCCAGCGCGGAAAGCGCAGCCTGCCGGATCATCTTGTTGTTGTCCTTGAGCTGCCCTTCGAGCGCTTTCTGCACGTCCTGGCGCTTGAAGCGGGACAGGATAGTGATGATGTGCACGCGCGCGAGAGTGTCCTTGCCACTCATGCGGCTGATCAGATCCGGCACCAGCTCGTCGTCGGCCAGCTCACTGATGATCTTGAATGCGGCCGCCTTGTCGCCCGGCTCGAGCGAATACGCCTGACGCAGCAGCTCCTGAACATTGAGCTTGCGCTTGTGCGTTTTCAGGATGTCGATGACGGCCGGCCGCGACACCGAGGGTGCTCCGAGCAGCTCGAGAAGCTGATTCGGGTTGTAGCCCTGGCTGCTGCTCATGGCCCAGGCCACACCGGCCACGGCGCGGGCGCTCGGGTTTGCCAGCCCGCGGGCAAACTGCGGAAAGCTCCTGTCGTCCAGCAGCTCGGACAGCACTTCGACGAAAATCAGCGTTTCTTTCTTGTCCGCCGCGTCCAGGGCATCGATGATGCGCGGAATCGCACCGGGGCCGGATTTTTTGAGCTTGGCAACCGCCTTGATCGTGTCCGGCGCCGTGGGATTGCGGTTCGTCCTGATACGCTCGATCAGGCGCTCTGCTTTCAGCCCGCTCAGAAAACTCATTCGTGGCCTTAGGCTCAGGTGACGGCGACCAGGTTCGGCCTTGGCGCTCAGGATTATGCCACAGCTACCCGGATACCCACGCCGGCTGTGCGCTGCGAACACACCGCGCGCCTGCGTTACAATACGTTTCCCGGCAACGCGCCGGCCGGTCCCCCCAACCACATTTTCATGACAGCAGCCAGAGAGACACAAATCCGGCAGGCGCTCGACGCCTACGTCGACCCGTACCTGGGCTGCAGTCTGGCGGCGGCCGGCGCGCTCGAAGCGGTCGAGGTCGGGGATGATCGCGTGCGGCTCGAGGTCCGGCTCGGGTTCCCGGCGGCCGGTCATCGTGCCGCGCTGGAGGCTGCCATACGCGAGCGGCTGGCCGGCGTGGCCGATTCCGTCGACATCGATGTCGGCTGGCGTATTGCATCACATGCGGTGCAACGCAATCTCAAGCCGATCGGCCGCATCCGCAACATCATCGCCGTGGCCTCCGGCAAGGGCGGCGTCGGCAAGTCGACTACGGCCGTCAATCTCGCCCTCGCGCTCACTGCCGAAGGCGCGTGTGCCGGCCTGCTGGACGCGGACATTTACGGGCCCAGCCAGCCGCGCATGCTCGGCATTGCCGGCGAGCGGCCCGTCAGCACGGATGGCAAGCGGCTCGAGCCGCTCGTCGCGCACGGCATCGAATGCATGTCGATCGGCTTCCTGATCGACGAGGAGCAGCCGATGGTCTGGCGCGGGCCGATGGTGACGCAGGCGCTGAATCAGCTCGTGCACGAGACCAACTGGGGCGAGCTCGACTACCTGATCGTCGACATGCCCCCAGGCACCGGCGATACACAGCTCACGCTCGCGCAGAGCGTGCCGGTGAGCGGGGCGATCATCGTCACGACGCCGCAAGACATCGCGCTGCTGGATGCGCGCAAGGGCCTCAAGATGTTCGAGAAGGTCGGTGTGCAGGTGCTCGGCATCATCGAGAACATGAGCACGCACATCTGTTCGAGGTGCGGCCACGAGGAGCCGATCTTCGGCACCGGCGGCGGGCAGCGCATGGCCGAGCAATACAATGTGCCGCTGCTCGGCGCGCTGCCGCTCGATATCGGCATCCGCGAGCAAGCCGACAACGGCCGGCCGAGTGTCGTGGCCGATCCCGAAGGGGCCCCGGCGCTTGCCTATCGCGACATAGCGCGTCGCGCCGCTGCGCGCTTATCCCTGTCGGGCAGGGATTACAGCCGCCTGTTTCCCAAAATCAGTGTCGAGAATACCTGAATGTCCATCAAGTCCGATCGCTGGATCCGCCGCATGGCGAGCGAGCACGGCATGATCGAGCCGTTCGAGCCGCAGCAAGTGCGCGCCAACGGGGGCGGCCGCATCGTTTCCTACGGCACGTCGAGTTATGGCTACGACGTGCGATGCGCGGCGGACTTCAAAGTATTCACGAACATCAATTCCGCGGTCGTCGACCCGAAACGCTTCGACGAATCGAGCTTCGTCGACATGACCACCAACGTCTGCATCATCCCGCCGAACTCGTTCGTGCTCGCGCGGACGGTGGAATACTTTCGCATCCCGCGCAACGTGCTGACGATCTGCCTTGGAAAATCGACGTACGCAAGATGTGGGGTAATCGTGAATGTGACGCCTCTCGAGCCGGAATGGGAGGGTCACGTGACGCTCGAGTTTTCGAACACTACGCCACTGCCGGCGAAGATCTACGCGAACGAAGGCGTCGCGCAGATGGTTTTCTTCGAGTCCGACGAGGTCTGCGAGACTTCATACAAGGATCGTGGCGGCAAGTATCAGGGACAAAAGGGCGTCACGCTGCCGAAGACTTAGTCGCTTGTTCCAATCTTATCGGTTCGTCGAGCGGTTTGCCGTCCAGCCACGCGCGGCCATCGCGCATTTCGAGGCGGCCCTCGGCGAACCAGCCGATCGCCATGGGATAGATCTGGTGCTCGCGCTCCAGCACGCGCGCAGCCAGCCTGTCCGCGTCATCATCCGGCTTTACCGGCACACGCGCCTGAATGATCGCCGGGCCGGCATCCAATGTTTCCGTGACGAAATGCACGCTGGCGCCGGTCTCGATTTCGCCGGCTTCGATGACGCGGCGGTGGGTATCGAGACCTGCGTAAGCGGGCAACAGCGATGGGTGGATATTGAGCATGCGCCCGGCGTAGCGCTGAACGGTCGCCGGCCCGAGGATGCGCATGAAGCCGGCCAGCACGACGAGGCCGGGATTATGGCTCTCGATGAGGTCCGCGAGCGCTGCGTCGTACGCCAGCCGGTCCGGGAAATCACGTCGAATCAAAGTCAGCGCGGCGATCGATGCGCGACGCGCACGTTCGAGCGCAAAGGCATCGGCGGAGTCACTGACGACGGCTTCGATGGTGGCCGGAATCCTGCCCTGGTCCGCGGCGTCGATGATGGCCTGCAGATTGCTGCCGCGACCGGAGACCAGCACAACAACCGGCATGCGGCCAGCCGGCTCATTCATGCGCGCATCACGACGGCGGGCGGGAAATGGGGACATTCCTGATTTCCATACCCGGTGTCTCCGCAGAATACTATCGCGATTGAGGAAATCAGGAATGTCCCCATTTCCATCATGTGTGCATCACGACATCGCGGCTGCCACTTTCCACGCTGCCGATCACCCACGCTTCTTCACCGGCACCAGCCAGCCGATCGAGCGTCTGTTCGACATCTTCAGGGCGAACGCAGACGACCATACCGATGCCGCAGTTGAATGTCCGGTGCATCTCCTCGTCCGCAATGTTGCCGGTGCGCTGCAGCCAGTCGAACACTGCGGGTCGCCGCCAGCTCGAAACATCGAGACGCGCCTCGAGTCCGGCTGGCAGCACGCGCGGCAGGTTTTCGACGAGGCCGCCGCCCGTGATGTGCGCGAGAGCGCGAACCTCGAGGCCGGCTATGAGCGCAAGCAGCGGCTTGACATAAATGCGCGTCGGTTCCATCAGCAGGTCGGTAAGCGAGCTGTCGCCCACGCGCGCGTCGAGATCATTGCCCGAGATCTTCACCACCTCGCGAATCAATGAGTAGCCATTCGAGTGCGGACCGGACGACGCGAGACCGATCAGTGCGTCGCCCGCCATGACGCGCGAACCGTCGATGATGTCTCGTTTTTCGACCGCGCCGACGCAGAAGCCGGCCAGATCATAATCGCCCGCGCCGTACATGCCCGGCATCTCGGCGGTTTCACCACCGAGCAGCGCAGCGCCGGCCATTTCGCAGCCGTGCGCGATGCCGTTGATGACCGACTCGGCGACGTCGAGGTCGAGCCGACCGGTGGCGTAATAGTCGAGGAAGAACAGCGGCTCGGCGCCTTGCACGATCACATCATTGGCGCACATGGCGACGAGATCGATGCCGACCGTCGCATGGCGCCCGAGCTCGATGGCGAGCTTGAGCTTGGTGCCGACGCCGTCCGTGCCGGCCACCAGCACGGGCTCGCGAAAGCGTCCCGGCGGCAGCTCGAACAGGCCGCCGAAGCCGCCGATGCCGCTCAGCACGCCGGGCCGCCGCGTGCGCTCCGCTGCGGGACCGATCCGCCTGACGAGTGCGTTGCCGGCATCGATATCCACACCGGCGCCGCGGTAAGTCAGCGCGCGCTTATCCATCGTTATTCATTCGGGCGTTTCCGTTCGGCCAGTCGCAGCGGTGTGGTATTTTACACGCGGTGAGACCTCTCTCGACCATTGGCGCGTTTCTGGGCGCTTTGCTACTCGGTAGCTGGCTGCTCGTGCCGGCCGCCCGGGCCGTGACCTTTGCCGATCTTTACGAGGCCGAAGTGCCTGTCGAGAGCCAGGCTGCGGAGCAGCGGACCGAGGCGGTGCAACGCGCGCTTTCCACCGTGCTGGTGCGCGTCACCGGCCGGCGCGAGGTCGCCGCCGACGAGACGCTCTCCGGCTTGGTCGACAATGCCGAGCGTTATGTCCAGCAGTTCGGCTATACCGCCGATGAAAAGCTGCGTGTCGGTTTCGACGGCACTGCGCTGCGCAGTGCGTTGCTGGATGCGGGCCAGCCGGTGTGGGGC
>JACDCP010000201.1 GCA_013817465.1 Gammaproteobacteria bacterium
GCCTCGTACAGCGTCTGAATGATCGTGGGCTCGACGAGAGCGTTGATTTTCGCAATGATCCGCGCTGGCCGGCCGCAGGCCGCATGTTGCGTTTCGCGGCGAATTTTTTCCTCGAGCGCGCCGTGCAGCGTGAATGGACTCTGCAGGAACTTTACGAGCCTCGGCACCCGGGTGAGGCTCGTGAGCTGCAAGAACAGCTCGTGCAAATCGTTGCCGAAGGCTTCGTCACTCGTCAACAGACCGTAGTCCGTATAGAGGCGCGCGGTGCGCGGATGATAGTTGCCGGTGCCGAGGTGCGCATAGCGGCGCAGGACGCCGTTTTCGCGCCGTACCATGAGCAGCATTTTCGCGTGTGTCTTGAAGCCGACCACGCCATACACGACGTGGGCGCCGGCTTCCTGCAGCCGGGTGGCCAGCAGGATGTTGTCGGCCTCGTCGAAGCGCGCGCGCAGCTCGATGATGACAATCACTTCCTTGCCTGCCTTCGCCGCCGCGACCAGACCGTCGACGACTGCCGATTCCGGGCCGGTGCGGTACAGGGTCTGCTTGATCGCCAGCACGTCCGGATCCGCCGCCGCCTGGTGCACGAAATCCACGACAGGCGCAAACGACTGGAAAGGATGGCTCAGCAGGATGTCACGCCTGCGCATGATCGAAAAAAGGTCCCCGCCGCCAACCAGCGATTGCGGCACGCCGGGCGTGAATGCCCGGTACTTGAGGTCCGGCCGGTCGACCAGGTCGTAGACGGCCAATAACCGGTTCAGATTGACAGGACCGTTGACCTGATACAGATCGCTCACGCCGAGCGCGAAATGATCGAGCAGGAAGCGTGCTGTCTCGGCCGGGCAGTCCGGCGCCGTTTCCAGCCGCACGGCCGCACCGTAGCGCCGCGAGGCCAGCTCGCCTTCCAGCGCGCGCAACAGGTCATCCACTTCCTCGTCATCGACGAACAGCTCGCTGTTGCGCGTCA
Source organism: Gammaproteobacteria bacterium (assembly GCA_013817465.1). GTDB lineage: Bacteria > Pseudomonadota > Gammaproteobacteria > Steroidobacterales > JACDCP01 > JACDCP01. The sequence continues at coordinate 971 of JACDCP010000201.1, forward strand.
ATCGGAACTGATAGCAGCCGAGCACCTCGATGCCCGAAAAAAGCTCCTCGACGAACGCGTGAATTACTGACGACAGAAACACGAAGTCGTCGGGGCCGTTGCCTACTGCTGACGGCAGGCGGATCAGCCGCGGCAGCGAGCGCGGCGCCTGAACGATGGCCAGGCTCGAGTTGCGGCCGAATGCATCCTTGCCGCTGAGCGGCACGATGAAATTGAGGCTCTTGTTGAGGATTTTCGGAATCGGCCGCGCGGGATCGAGCCCGAGAGGGCTCAGCACAGGCTCGACCTGTTCGAGGAAATATTCGCGCAGCCATGCGCGCTGTGCGTCGCTCCACTCGTGCCGGCGCACGAACCGTATATTTTCATGCGCGAGCGCCGGCATGAGGACGTCGTTGAGGAGCCGATACTGCATGTCGACGAGCTCGAGCGCCTCCGCCCGGATGGCGGACAGGACTTCCTGGGGAGTCATTTCGTCGGGGCCGGAAAGCGTCGAGCCGATCTCGAGCCGCTGTTTGAGACCCGCGACGCGGATCTCGAAAAATTCGTCGAGGTTGGTGCTCGAGATACAGAGGAATTTCAGTCGTTCGAGCAGCGGTGTACCTGCTTCCTCGGCCTGCGCCAGCACGCGGTGATTGAAGCTCAGCAGGCTGAGCTCGCGGTTGATGAAGTACTCGGGGATCTTGAAATTCAGGCTATCCATGGCTTCATTCGCCGGGAGCGCTGCGCCGGGCCACAGGCGCAGTCCGGGAGCGTACGGGCCTTCGATCATAACAGCCGGTGCAGACGGTTTTGTGACATCCACCACAGGTGGGCCCAGGAGTCGGGCACCTGATCCGTCTCAGGTACAGGTGTCCGGCACCTTCTCTGGCACCTTTTCGCCGTAAAGCCTGAGCCTATCTGGCGCGATAGATACCGCCGAGAATGGCCGGCCGGCTGGCACCGGTCACGGCCGGAAGGTTGCCTGGGTGCCCGTTCAGCGTCTGGCGTGCGAGCCAGGCGAATCCGGCCGCCTCGACCCAGTCGGAAGCGATGCCATGCGCTTCAGCGGGCTCGACGATGCGTGTAGGCATCAGCTCCCCGAGGCGCTCGACGAGTCGCAGGTTGTGCACGCCACCCCCGCACAGCAGCACGCGCTCCGTCTTCGGTGCTGCATCGGCGATGACCTCGCTGACGCTGCACGCAGTCAGCTCCAGCAGGGTCGCCTGGATATCCTCTGCGCTCGGCCAGTTTGTCAGCTCGAACAGCGCGTTCTCAATCCAGCGCTTGTTGAAATACTCTCGCCCGGTGCTCTTGGGCGGCGCCTTCCGAAAGAAGGGATCGTCGCTGAAGCGCTCCAGCAGGCCGGCATGCACGCGGCCTGACGCAGCCCAGGCACCACCCTCGTCGAATGGCTTGCGCCGCTTCGCCTGTGACCAGATATCCATGAGCGCATTGCCGGGGCCGGTGTCGAAGCCCAGCACCTCGCCTTCGCGGGGCAGGATAGTCACGTTGGCCATGCCGCCCAGATTGACGACGACGCGGTCTTCCCCGGCGGCGGAGAAGACGGCTTTATGGAAGGCCGGCATCAGCGGCGCGCCCTGGCCGCCGAGGGCGAGATCGCGACGCCGAAAATCCGCCACCGTCGTAATGCGCGTACGTGCGACGATAACGTTCGGGTCGCCGAGCTGCCAGGTGAAGGCATGCGTGAAGTCCGGGCAGTGCCGGATGGTCTGGCCATGGCTGCCGATCGCCGCAACCGACGAGGCGGCAACGCGTTCGCCCTCGAGCAGCTCCAGTGCCGCGTCGGCAAAGAAGTGGCCGAGCCGGGTCTCGAGCTCGCCGAGCTGATCGAGTGAAGAAATGCTCATCGGCTGAGCGACGAGGCCGCTGACCGCTTCGTACAGGTCGCGGGGAAAGGGGACGCCATGGCCGGCGACGATGCGGCAGCCCTGCTCGTCGAATTGCACGAGCGCAGCATCGGCGCCGTCCATGCTCGTCCCCGACATGAGGCCCATGTACAGCTCGCTAGGGGACATTCCTGATTTCGCTCAAAGAATCGGAAATTACCGCGTGGCCTTCAGCTCTCGATGCAGGTTCTTCACGTGTAGTGCGAAATCAGGAGTGTCCCCATTTCCGCCTGAGTGAAATCAGGAATGTCCCCTATTCGTAAGCGGCGAGCTGCGTCCGCCTGGCGACGTCCAGCCGGGTCAGCAGCGGCGCGGCGGCGGTCAGGAAGGCTTCCCTGTAATCGCTGCTGATCGGGTCGGCCTGCGGGAGCTGCACGGTGCGCGGATTGCGATGCACGCCGTTCAGCCGGTACTCGTAGTGCAGATGCGGCCCGGTCGCGTAGCCGGTCTTGCCGACGTAGCCGATGATTTGGCCCTGGCGCACGCGGCCGCCCGCGCGCGCGTCATCCGCGAAGCGCGACATGTGCCCGTACAAGGTCGTGATGTTGCTGCCGTGCTGCAGGATCACGGCATTGCCATAACCGCCGTTGGTGCCGCGGAAAATCACCTTGCCGTCCCCCGCAGCCTGGATCGGGGTGCCGGACGGGGCAGCGTAATCGACGCCCCGATGCGGGCGCACGGTCTTGAAAATGGGATGCAGCCGTTTGAGGTTAAAATTGGAGCTGATGCGGGAGAAGTCGACCGGCGCGCGCAGGAAGGCCTTGCGCATGCTGCGTCCATCCGGCGCGTAATAGTCGGCGCGGCCGGTAGGATCGATGTAGCGCACGGCGCGATAGTTACGCCCGTTGTTGACGAACTCGGCAGCCACGACCTCGCCGGTGCGCCGCAGCTCGCCGTCACGCCAGATCTGCTCGTAGACGACGACGAATTCGTCAGCCTGGCGGATGTCGAGCACGAAATCGATATCCCAGGCGAAAATGCCGGCGAGCTGCATGATCAGGCGGTCGGACAGGCCGGCCTGCAGCGCCGCCTCGAACAGGGAAGTCTCGATCCTGCCCCGGGCATGCACGAGCCTGCGCTCGACCTCGTCTTCCAGGATCTGTGCCGCGAATCCCGCTTCATTGCGGGTCACGTTCAACCTGCGCATTTCGTCGAGGCGCCGGTCCAGCCCGCGCACGCTCCCCGAATCGTGCCGGACCAGGATTTCATCGCCAGGCCGTAACAGACGCAACGGCTTCGCCGCGTCTTCGACTTTCAGGATGGCAGCGAGGTCACCGCGGTCCAGGCCGTTTGCAGCGAACAGTCCGTCCAGCGTATCGCCGCGCGCTACCGTCAACGTCAACAGTTCAAACTGCAGTACCGGAGGGGGCGGGGTCGGCAGGGCTTCGATCGGCGGCAACGGCACGCCGAGTGATGCGCGAGCCGGTAATGCACTGGTTGAACGGTCGGCTGGGACGGAAAGTGGCAGGTCCACCCGAAGCTCGCGGGCGCCGGTTTTCTGCTGCGTGGCCCCGGCCGTGCCTCCGGCCTCGCGCGTGCTCATTGCGAGCAGGAGGCCGAGCACCGGTACGCCGAGCCCGAGCGCGAACCACTGCAGCCGGCGGGTGTGTCGATGCCGCGGCGCCTCCGGCTTGTAATCGTATCGAACCTGGCTCGGCGCTCTCGGCATCAGCGGATTTCCCACGGAGAATTTCGGCGTAAAGGTAACGTGGCGCAGGCGCGCGGTCAACGACGTATGCGCAAACTGCGCGCGGCGTCACGGTCCGTGGGGACATTCCTGATTGGTCTTCGGTGCGGCAGCAGGCAGCGCGATGCACGCCGACAATTCAGGAATGACCCTGTAAACATAATGAGACTGGCATCACGGTCTATCGCGTACCCTGATGCGACACTGCATCGGCATTGAAGCAAGACCAGGCGGTGTGAGATGTCGACACGCGGATTCTGGCGCAACGAACGGCTCGGCCTCGCCATGATCGGCGCCTCGCTTCTGGTGATCTGCGTGATCATCGGCGTGATGTTCGCGCAGCAGCGGGACGCGGCGGACGCTCGCGCGCGAGCACAGGCGGCGAGTCTCACGCGCCTCCTGGCGGCCATGCCCTATGAGCAGCTCGTTTCGCAGACAGGCGGATTACGTGCATTGGCCAGCAGCCAGCCGGTGACTGAGCTTGCGTACGCCGTCATAACGGATAATGTCGGCGCGGGTCTGGATCAGATATCGCGTCCGGGTGTCAGCGTGCCTCCGGCTGCTTTACCGGAAAGCGAGGCAGCCGGGTTGACGGAGCGCACGCTCGCGGCCGGCGACTCGACAGAATCCCGGGTGCAGATGGTCGAGTACCAGGCGCCACTGTTCGCTGACGGCCGCGCCGCCGGCTACATCCGCGTCGGTTACTTCCGTCCAGCCGGCGGCCTGCAGATCGGCCAGATTCCATTTTTCGCCAGCCTCGCGCTCGCTGTTTTCCTGCTCACGCCGGTGTTCTATTTCCTGGTCCGAAGCGTGCATCACGGCGCCCTGCGCGTGGAGAGCGAACCGGGCCAGGGAAGCTTTTGAGCGGCGCGTTCACGGAGCTGCAGGCCGACCCCGACTTCGCTGAGCACGACGGGACGGGACACGTCACAGCGAGCGTCGGATCGTGTGCGTGGGTGCCGGAGGCGCGGCGGCGCTCGATGCCGTATATCGACGAGCGGATCAGGTTCTGTACGCGGAGAAACGACGGCGCGGACGCAGGGCGAGCGAGCTGCCGGGAGAGTTCCAGTCGACGCTGCCGTCGATTTACGGTGAGCCGGCATGAACCTGCCGCGTCGCGCCGCTTCGCTGCTGCCCGACGTCAAACGCACGCGCACGGGACCGATCGGCCTGCACATGGCGCGGGAGGCGATCCATCTCGTGCAGCTCGAGTGCACGCCACCGCCGTTGCGGGCATCCGGGCATGGGCTTCCGTACCGCTGCCAGGCGGCAGTGAAGAAATCGTGCAATCCCCAAAGCGGCTCAGGAT
>JACDCP010000017.1 GCA_013817465.1 Gammaproteobacteria bacterium
CGTATGGCCTGCGCGACCCGGTGGCCTGCGACGTTGGAAACGACAACGAGCTCTGGCCGGCGCAGGCCGAAAATCGTCGCCGGCAGAATACTGTCGGCATCGGCGTCTAAAGTACCGGTTTCCATCGGGCTGAGCTCGTTCCCTTCGAGGCTCGCCCACTTGATATGGCTGTTGCCGGCGTCTATGAGCAGCTTCATGTGTCGCGCGGCGAGATTTCACCGGATACGAAACGACGCAAGCGACCGTCGATCTCGATTTTCAGCGCGCCGTCACTGTCGACACCCCGCGCGATGCCGCGAACGCGCTCCCTGCCGAGCTCGAACTCGACCTCGCGATCGCCAGACGCATCGAGAGCATTCCAGGATTGCAGCCAGGGCGCAAAGCCCGACGCGCCAAACTCGCGGAATACTCGCACACAGCCTGCGATCACTTCCCCCGCGAGCACATTGCGCGAGGGCGGCTCGCCCAGATCTGCTCGAGATCGGCAACCGGCTCGCGGCGCTCGCGCGCGATGCGCCGGCGCAGCTTCTCGGGCAGCCGAACGTTGAGGCCGATGCCGGCGACGACGTGCGCCGGCCCGCCAGCTTCGGCGTTCAGCTCGACAAGAATGCCGCCAATCTTGCCGCCGTGCCAGAGCAGGTCGTTCGGCCACTTGAGCCGGACGTCGTCTATGCCCACAGCGCTCAAAGCGCGTTGCACGGCCACGCCAACGGCCAGGCTCAGTGCGGAAAGCTGTGCGGGCTGCTCACTGTAATGCCAGCCGATTGACAAGCTCAGTCCGCCGCCGAAGACGCTCAGCCAGGGACGGCCGCGCCGCCCGCGCCCGGCGCTCTGGTACTCGGCGAGGCAGACATGCGCGCGACCGGCCGGAGGCGCCGGAGACCCCATCAAATGGCTGTTCGTGGACGGCAACCACATGAAGGTTTCGAGCCGTTCGATGCCCGGGCGAACGTCCTCCGGCAGATTGCTGAGGATGTCCTGTGCGTCGAGCAGCTCGATCGGCGCGCTCAGGCGATAGCCCTTGCCGCGCACAGCTTCTGCTTCCAGTCCGAATTCGCCGAGCGCCTGAACGTGCTTCCACACCGCGCTGCGGCTGACGCCCATGTGCTCCGCCACGATCTCCCCGGAGTGAAACGCGCCGTCCGAAAGCAGGCGGATTACGGATTCGCGATGCGTGCGCGCCGTGCTCACCGGCGGCTGTGGAACACGCGGACCCTGTCGATACGTTCCTCGGTTCCGGCGCGAAGCCGGCGCAGATTGCTTCGATGCGTGTAAACGACGAACAAGGACATCAGTACTGCGAACGTCAACAGCGGCGTGTTTGCCGTCGTCGCGCCGGCGAGGAGAACCGCTGCGGGAGCGGATAATGCCGCGCACACGGTCGCAAGCCCCACGTATCCGGACAGGATCAGCACGAGAACCCATATCGAGAGGACGGGCAGCGATAGCCACGGTGCGAGCGCGATGAGCACGCCGACCAGCGTGGCGGCGCCCTTGCCGCCTTTGAAGCCGAACCACAGTGGCCATACGTGACCGGCAACTGCCGCCATCCCGCAGGCGACGGCGAGCCAGGAGCGCGAGACCTCAGGGTCGATGCCGATGCCGGCCAGCTCCAGCCCGGGAAGCCAGGCGGTCGGCAGCCAGCCTTTGCCGACATCGATCAGGGCCACCCAGAAGGCGAATTTCCAGCCGAAGTTGCGCAGCGCATTGGTGGCGCCGGCATTCCCGCTGCCGACCTGGCGCACGTCGATGCCGCCGTAGAATCTGCCGGTGATGAGGCTGCCGCTCAAGGAGCCCAGAAAGTAGCTCAGAAGGATCTTGAGGCCGAGTTCGAGCATGGGTGCGTCTGGTCGGGTGGGCGCGGGACATTGTATCAGGCCATTCCGCCCGGCCGGGGCGACGCCGGCTTCGCTCATGCCGGGGGTGTGATCCGGGGCCGGCGGCCGCTGCGTGCGCCGATCTACGCCACTGTGCTGCGGCGCGAGCCCAGATAGATCGCCACGAGGGCGATGGCGGCACCTGCGGCCTCCAGCGGCGTGATGCGGCGTTGAAAAATCAGCACGTCCCAGACGAAAGCGAGCAATGGCTGCAGCAGCAGGATGAGCCCGACACGCGAGGCGGCGATGCGCGGCAGGCTGCCCGATATCAGGACCCAGCCGAGGACCTGCGCGACGACGCCGTACGTGAGCAGGAGGAAGCCATCGCGCCAGCTCGGAATCGCCAGCGACTCACCTCCCGCCGGAGCCATGATCGCGAGCAGCGCCGCCGTTGCCAGGGAAACTACGGCGAGATCGCCCGAGGGTGTGCCGGCGCCGGCCGTGCCACGCGCGCGGCGCAGAGTAAGCAGGTACCCGGCGTAGAACACCGCCGTCATCAGACCAAACACAACGCCGAGGCGATACTCGGGCCCGAGCTCGGTCCATTCGAAGCCGACGATCAGCGCCAGGCCGACGAGCGCAAGCGGAACGGACACGACGACTTGCCAGCTCAGCTTCTCGCCATAGAGTGCGACGCCGGCCAGGGCCAGGATGAATACCTGGAAGTTTCCGAGCAGCGTCGCGAGGCCGGGTCCCACATACACGATGCTCCGGTGCCAGACCCACAGATCGAGCGCAAAGAAAACCGCCGCACCGATCAACATGAGAAACGCCGGCCGATTCGCGGCGAGCCGCTCGCCGCGCAGCCGCACGAGCACGATGAGCACGATGCCGCCGAACAGGCAGCGGTAGAAACCGCTGGTGGTCGGCGGCACGGAAACGAGCTTCACGAATACGGCCGAGAAGCTGATCAGCACGACTCCCGCGAGGAGGCGCATTAGTACGCTGCTGAAAAACACGTTCTCAGCGGCGTGCTAAGCGATACAGGGGCGTATCACCATTATCCAGAATTCCAGGTTCTTAATAATGCTCGCAATCCGACAATCGCATTCTCGGATTGCAGCGTTGAAAAAGCCGTGCACGGCTTTTTCAACATTGGGCTATAGCCGTGCGCGGGCTCAAGAGGAAGGTATTTTGCTGGTGCCGGCAAGCCAGGCCGCTCGCCGTTGCACAACGTCATCCGGAGCCGCCTCGTCAGGCATAAGATAAGCGATCGATTCCTCCGGCGTCTGCAGCTTCGCCCGCACCGACATCAATTCCTCGCGCCGAAAGAACGTGCAACTCACGTCGTCGCCGGGCCCGTGGCTGTTGAGCAGCTCGGACAGATTCTGCGGCGTAATACGGATACCGTCCATGGCGAGCAGCTCGTCCTGCGCGGAAAGTCCGGCCCGCTGCGCTGCGCCGTCGTCGTAAACGTGCGTCAGGATCACGCGGCCGTTGTCGTCGGAAATCTTGGCGCCGAGCGAGGTGCTGAGCGCAGTGGCTCGCGCATCGGGCGGACCACCCGGATCGTCGCCAGAGGTCGGCGCGCGATAGCGCAGATTGATGCCAAGCGTGGCGAGCAGCCGCTCGAGCGGCAACTCGCTGGTACTGCGCACGACGATGTCGAAAAACTCGCCCAGGTCCTCTCCGGCGACGGCGGATGCGAGTGTCTCGAACCCGTCTTCAGGCACTCCGACCCCCGCCTGGCCGTACTCCCGCCAGAGCGCACGCATGACATCGTCGAGAGATTTTTCGCCCTGGCTTATCGCGCGCAGTCGCAAGTCCAGCGCGAGTGCCGCGAGCGCGCCCTTGGTGTAATAGCTGACGCAGGAATTCGGCGTGTTTTCGTCGGGGCGGTAGTGCCGGGTCCAGGCATCGAAGCTGGCGTCGGACAGGCTTTGCTTGTACCGGCCAGGCATCTGGGTCACGCGCGTGATCGTTTCGCCGAGCAACTCGAGGTAGCTCTCGTCCGAGATGAGCCCGCTGCGAACCAGCGCGAGATCGTCGTAATAGGAGGTGATGCCTTCGAAAACCCACATCAGGCGGGTGTGTGCCTCCCGGCTCAGGTCATAGGGCTCGAACACGGCCGGCTTGATGCGCTTGATGTTCCAGGTATGAAAATACTCATGGCTGCACAGCCCGAGGAAACGCCGATACGGTTTGGAGTCCTGAGGCGTGTTCGGTCCCGGAAGATCGCTGCGCCGGCACATCAGGCTCGCCGATGCGCGATGTTCCAGTCCGCCATACGGTCCCGCCAGGGTCGTGACGAGAAACAGGTAGCGATCCATCGGCAGCGGCTCACCGAACAACTGCGCGTGATGTGTGCAAAGCTTCTTCAGGTCCGCGGTCAGGCGTGCGACGTCGGCGCGCCGGCGACCGCTGATGGCGAGCCGGTGCGGGATGCCGGCCACGTCGAACTCGCCGATGCGAAAGTTGCCCATCTCGACCGGGTGATCGATGAGCTCATCGTAATTATCGGCCTGATAACTGCCGAACCCCCAGGCCGAAGCCGATTCGGTGCGCAAGGCCGTGGCGACCTGCCAGTCCGCGTAGCGGGCACCGTCGGGGCGCTCGAGAGAAACGCGACAGGGCCGATCGGTGCAGCCGCGCACCATCAGGAACAGACATACACCGTTGAAAAAACCGCGTGTCATATCTAGAAGCGCGCCGCGCACGGAAAGGTCGTTCGCGTATACGTCGTACTCGATACGCAACGTGCCCTTGCACGGCGCACACCGCCAGGTCGATTTGTCGATTTTTTCGACCGGCGTGTTCGAGCTGCCGCAGCGCGCGGTGATCCGCACGACATGGCGGGCATAATCGCGAATCAGGTAGCTGCCGGGGATCCACGCCGGCAGGGAGACCTGCTGGCCTTCCGCATCCGGATCGGCGATGGTGCAGACGACAGAATAAGTATGTGCGCCCGGGTTTGCGGGCGTCACGCGGTAAACGATTGCGCGACTTTTGCTCATGCGGGCGGCTCGGTGAGCTTGAGCGTCAGGCACTTGGCCGACCCGCCGGCTTTGAGGAATTCAGACAAATCCACTTCGATGACCTTGAAGCCGTCGCGCATGAGACGCGCCTTCAGCGGATCCGAGGCGCTGTTGACGAACACGCGGTCGCCGATGTTGACGGCGTTGCAGGCGAAGTGACCGGCATCAGCAGTATCCACAACAATGCGCTTGTGCGAGGGAATGCGCGATTCGATCGCGATGCGCGAGTCGTAGCCGAAGGCCGGCGGATGATACATCAGGTAACCTCCGGTCAGCGGGCACATGCACGTATCGATGTGATAAAAGCGCTCGTCGGTAAGGCGGATCGATACTACCTCACGATCGAAGAATTCCTGCAGGTGCCGGTGCGCTTCGATCTCGGTGCGAAAGCCATGGCCCGCCCACAGCCATTCGCCGCCGCGGTCGAATAGCGAATCGCCGGCGCCTTCAAAGCCGATTTCGTCCGGCAGATCGTAAAGGTCGAAGCCCCGCTCGGAAAACCAGCGCTTGAAGTGTGGCTCTTCGCCGCGACGCTCCTTCGGCATGAAGTGACTGGCGATCGCCTTGTTGCCGAGCACCGTGCCAGCGTTCGCCGTGAACACCATATCCGGTAGATCGGGCTGCGGCTCGATAATTTCGACGTCGGCATATTCCGCCAGCGCTTCGCGCAGCGCATTCCACTGGCGGTGCGCGGTTTCGGGTGAAAGCTGACCGGTGTTACCAGCCATCCACGGATTGATCTCGTACTCCACGCTGAAGTGATCCGGCGGGCACATGAGGATACGGTCTCTGGACGCCATGTCGCTGTTTCGTGCGAGCCGCCGGCTTTACCAGCGATGATAAGCGGGATGGCCGGGCTCGACGGCCACGAAGCTGCCACGGCAGGTGTCGCACACTTTTCCCGCCGCGATGAGCTCGCCTTCCACAGTGGCTTTTCTGTGGTCGGCCTCGACGACACGCGCGCGCAGCTCGATGGGTCCGTCGGACGGGGTCGGGCGCAGCAGCTTGATGCTGTACTCGGCGGTGACCGTCACCGGCGGTCGATCCACACCGGTTTTCTGCATCAGATACCACGCCGCCGCCCAGTTGCAGTGGCAATCGAGCAGTGCACCGATGATGCCGCCGTTCATGACGCCCGGAAATGCTTCGTGGTGCGGCTCCGGTTGCCATTCGGCGACTACCTCGTCACCACGGGCGAAGCTGCGGATGCGCAGCCCCCTGGCGTTCGCGGGGCCACAGCCGAAACAGGCATTATGCGGCGCATAGGTTTCCTGCAACGATTTGTTGCGACTGTCGCCATTTGAAGCTCGGAGCAGGTCCGTGCCGCCGGTACGGCTCATGATGCGTGTCTCTCCCTGCGCGGCAGATGAACTTCGGCGAGCATGCAGCGCACGCTGCCGCCGGCACTACCCTCGATCGTGTCGATGCGCGCTGAGACGATGCGCGTATACCGGCTCAGGATGTCTTTCTGTGCACTGCCGAGCGCCGATTCGGCACGCGTCGACATGGCGAGAATTTTTTTCCCTGCCCGACTTTCGATCTCGAGCATGTTGCCGGCAAATTCGGCCATTTGCGGATGATCGATGGTGACGGTCTTGTGACCGGTGCTCTCGAGCCGTGCCAGCACACGCCTGCGCTCGGCATCGTCTCCGATGGCGTCGGCGCAGATCAGCGCGAACTTCTCGCCGATGCACATCATGACATTCGTGTGGTAGACCGCCTGGCCGCTGCGCCCGGTAGCCTCGAAAGCCATGATCTCGTAACCGAGACGCTGGCCGAAGCGTTCGAGCAACATGCGATCGGTGCGTGGCGACAGGCAAGCGTAAGCAATGCGGTTTACGCGATCCATACAGATGCTGCCGGTCGCCTCGAGAAACCGGCCTTCGCGTTCGAAGCGCGTGAAGTCGATGATTTCGTTGATCCGGAAGCCATGATGCTGCTCGAGCGCAGTAACGATGTCCATGCGCCGCTCGGTACGGCGGTTCTCGGCGAGCATGGGGTAAAGCACGACCGTGCCATCGGCGTGAAAGCTCACCCAGTTATTCGGGAAAACCTGATCCGGAGAGTGCGGCTCGGTTACGCCGTCGAAAGCGATGACTTCAACGCCCGCCGCTTCCAGCGCGGTTACGAGCGCATCGAACTCCTGCGACGCGCCCTCTTGTGCCACGTTCGGCGCCGGGGCTTCGTCGATATTCTGGAACGAGTTGCTCTCCGCGGTCTGCGGATTCGAAAGAAAGCGCACCGGACGAATCATCATGACCGTCGGCGTGCTCTGGCGCTGGACGTAAGTGCGGGCGTTCATGAGCCTGGTATTATCCGGCCGCGGAGGCACGGCAGGCCCGTCTTCAGGGCGTCCCCGAAGAAAGGCAAAGCAAGGTAGCACAGGCTCCACGGGGCCGGCAACACGGCGGCTTCGGTCGGGCCGCGACACGCTTTGTGATACGGTCGTGGCGATCACCGCTGACACGACAAGAGCCTGCCATGCCCGACTCCACTGCGCTGATAACGAACGACGCCGCCGTGCTCGGCCTGCTCGCCCTGATCCTCGGGGCGGTCTTCTATACGGAGCGCAGCTCGCTTTCGTTCTGGCGCAGCTTCTACAAATATGTCCCGGCGCTGCTTCTGTGCTACTTCGTGCCATCCCTGTTTAATACCTTCGGCGTCATCGATGCCGGTGAATCCGACCTGTACTTCGTCGCATCGCGCTATCTCTTGCCGGCCTGTCTGGTGCTGCTCACCATGAGCACTGACTTGCCCGCGATCCTGCGCCTCGGCCATCGCGCGATCATCATGTTCCTGACGGGAACCGTCGGTGTCGTGCTCGGCGGGCCGATTGCGATTCTGCTGGTCAGCATGGTGAGCCCGGAGACCGTCGGCGGCGCCGGGCCGGACGCTGTCTGGCGCGGCATGACGACGCTCGCCGGCAGCTGGATCGGCGGCGGCGCGAACCAGGCGGCCATGAAGGAGGTCTTCGACGTCGGTGACGATTTGTTTTCGCAAATGATTGCAGTGGACGTGCTATGCGCCAGCCTCTGGATGGCCATTCTGCTGTTTCTGGCCGGACGATCCGCGGCCATTGACGCTCGCCTCGGCGCCGATACCCGCGCCATCGACGATCTGAAGGTCCGCGTCGAAAAATTCCAGGAGCAGCATGCGCGACAGACGAGCTTCCATGATCTGATCTTCCTGCTCGCGATCAGCTTCGGCGCTACTGGCTTTGCGCATTTCGCCGCAGACTGGCTCGCGCCGTGGATCGCCGAAACTGCGCCGGGGCTGGATCGCTACAGCCTGACCAGCGATTTCTTCTGGATCGTCGTGATCGCCACCACCGCCGGCGTCGCGCTGTCATTTACGCGGGCACGCAACTTCGAGGGTGCCGGCGCCTCGAAGATCGGCTCGGCTTTCCTGTACGTGCTGATAGCCACGATCGGCATGAATATGGACATCACAGCCACGCTCGAGAACCCGGGCCTCTTTGCGGTGGGCGGCATCTGGCTCAGCGTGCATGCGCTGTTGCTGATCGTCGTTGCCCGGCTCATCAGGGCGCCACTGTTCTACATGGCGGTCGGCAGCCAGGCCAATATCGGTGGCGCGGCCTCCGCTCCGGTCGTGGCGGCGGCATTCCATCCTTCGCTCGCATCCGTGGGCGTGCTGCTTGCGGTGCTTGGCTATGCGCTGGGCACCTATGGCGGCTGGCTCACCGGCCAGCTCATGCGCGCGGTCGCCCCCGGCGGACCGTAGCGAGCGACATTCCGGCCTCGCGGATCGGACTTTTCCGTCCTGAGCTGGTCTACACACACTATGAGGTGTAATTTTATCAGGTGCATTCCCCAGGGCTGACGACCGGAGGGTGCCATGCCGGAAAATAACAAAGCGCCGAACCGTCGCCCCGCCCGGCGCCGCCTGGCCTGCGCCTCGAGGCTGGTGTGTTTGATCGGCGTGACGATGCTGGGCGGTTGCGCGCTCAACCCCGCCACCGACGGTCCCGATCTCGTGCTCATGTCGGAAAGCAAGGAGGTCGAGCTCGGCCGTCAAATGCACCCCGAAGTGCTCAAGGCTTTCCCCCGTTATGCCGACGAAGAACTGCAGCTTTACGTGCAGGCGCTTGGGGACCGGCTCGCGAGCACGAGCCACCGCAACGAGCTCGAATATCACTTCACGGTCGTCGAAGACGACACCGTCAATGCCTTCGCGCTGCCGGGTGGCTACATTTACGTCAGCCGCGGGCTCATCGCGCACATGAACAGCGAAGCCGAGCTCGCGGCGGTCATCGGCCACGAAATCGGTCACGTCACTGCGCGTCATGCCGTTCGCCAGCAGAGTCGTGCCACGCTGCTCAACACGCTTGGATCCGCCGTCGGCGTCGCCACGGGCGTGCCGATCGCCGGCGGCGTGGCTAACATCGCCGGTGGCGCGCTGGTGCGCGGCTATGGTCGCGCTCTGGAGCTGGAGGCGGACGGGCTCGGCGCCGAGTATCTCGCTAAAGCAGGATATCCGACGGGCGCGATGATCGACGTCATCGATATCCTCAAGCAACAGGAAAAATTCGAGATCGACCGCGCGCGGCTCGAGCGCCGCGAAGCGCAAGTGAGTCACGGTTTCTTCTCCACCCATCCGGATAACGACCGAAGGCTCGCGGAAGTCGTGCATGCCGCGAAAAAGCTCGGCCCCGGCACGCCGGACGTGCATCATTCGGACACCTTCCATAGCCAGGTCGATGGCCTCGAGTTCGGCGACAGCGGCTGGGGCGGAGTCGTCCGCGACAGCATGCATTACAACCTTCCTTACCGCATCAAGTTCAAATTGCCGGACGGCTGGCACACGAGCGGGAAACCGGATCGCCTGCTGGCGATGGCGCCACAGGGGGAGGCTGCACTGCAGGTCAGCGCACAGCCGATCAACAATATGCGTACGCCGCGCTATTTCATGGTTCGACAGCTCGGACTCACGCTGCGCGATGGCCAGGAAGTCACCGTGGCCGGCATGCCCGCTTATCTCGCTATAGCCGAGCGGGCGGAATCTCCGTACGGACGCAGGCCGGTGCGCTACGCTGTGATATTCGACGAGGGGAATGGCTTCGCTTACATCTTCAGCGGCGCCGGCGAAAACGACGCACGCGGCACTGCCACGGATAACCTGTTCATCCCTGCAATCTTCAGTCTGGGCAAGCTCGATGCTGACGATTTCGCGGCAGCCGAGCCGCTCGCGATCGAGTTCATCCTCGCCGAGCCCGGCATGACATTCGCATCACTGGCTGCCGAATCGCCACTCTCGGCGTATGCCGAGCAGCAGCTCCGGCTTCTGAATAACCAATACCTCGATGGCGAGCCCCAACCCGGTGAACGCATCAAGATCATCCGGTGACATGGTCTCGGACGCCGCGACCACTTCGCCGTCGTCAACCTGCTGAACCGGCCTGCGAGCAGAGGCTCGCAGGATGTTGAAAAAGCCTTCCATGGCTTTTTCAACTCTGCGATCGAAAAGTGTGATTTTCGGATCGCGAGCATTTTCAAAAACTTGCAGTTCTTGAAAATGGCGATGCATCCCTGCATCGCATAGCAGGCTGCCGAAAAACGGAGTTTTTCAACAGCCTGCTATTAGTCTGCATCAGGCCGTCGCCGGCGAACGCCGGTAAGATTCCCTGTCTTTATTGTCTATACTTCACGGTTTGCCCGGAGGACCCGAGTTCATGACCCGACTGCTCAGCACGTGCACAGCCTGCCTGTTTACCAGCTTCGTGGCTAGTGCCTCCGTGCTCGCTGCCGATGCGGGCGTCGAGCGGTTCGAACCGATGGAAGTTTTCGATCTCGAGTATGCGTCCGACCCGCAGATTGCGCCGGACGGCGAAAACATCGTCTACGTGCGGAACTTCATGGACATCATGGAAGATCGGCGGCGCGCGAACCTGTGGATCGTGGCTGCCGGCGGCAGCGGCCACCGCCCGCTGACCACCGGCAATCATGGCCATACCAGCCCGCGCTGGTCGCCCGACGGCGCGCGATTGCTGTTCGTGTCGGACGCGGGCGACAGTCCGCAGATTTTCGTGCGCTGGATGGACACGGGTCAGACGGCAAAATTGACCGCCCTGAACGAAGCGCCGTCGGGCATGGCGTGGTCGCCGGACGGCGAGTGGATCGCATTTGCCATGCAAGTGCCGAAAGATTCCGCCCCGCTGGTCGAACGACCGTCCAAACCCGAGGGGGCCGAATGGGCGAAACCGCCCAAGCTCATCGACGATCTGGTCTACCGTGCCGATGGCGAAGGCTATCTGGAGGACGGGTTCCAGCACATCTTCGTGCTGCCTGCCGAAGGCGGCACGCCCCGGCAGCTTACCTCCGGCGACAAGGATCACAACGGCGATATCGACTGGTCGCCGAACGGAGAGACCTTGTATGTCTCGGCGAATCGCCACGACGACTGGCAGTACGATCCGCTCAACACCGAGATTTATGCCATCGATCTCGAGAGCGGCGCTATCCAGGCGCTGACGGAACGGCGCGGCCCGGATCTGAATCCGGTCGTCGCGCCCGACGGGCAGCGCATCGCCTACCTCGGCTTCGACGACCGGCAGCAGGGTTACCAGGTCACGCAGCTCTATCTGATGAACCGCGATGGCAGTGACTCGCGCGCGATCGCGGCGCAACTCGACCGTGACGTGCAGAATCCGCGCTGGGACGCGCGGGGACGCGGTCTTTACATTCAGTACGACGACGAGGGCACCACGAGAATCGGCTACGTCACCCTCGATGGTGAAGTGCAGACGCTGGCGGCGAATGTCGGCGGAACCTCCATCGACCGGCCGTACTCCAGCGGTTCTTATTCAGTCGCCGGCGATCGTCTCGCCTATACATTGACGGATCCCACGCATCCGGCCGACGTAGCCACGAGCACGCGACGCAATCCCGATCCGGAACGCTTGACGAGTTTGAACGATGACCTGCTCGCCCATAAGACGCTCGGTGCCGTCGAGGAAGTCCGGTTCGCGTCTTCGCACGACGATTTGCCCCTCGAAGGCTGGATCGTCAAGCCTCCCGGCTTCGATGCGCAGAAGAAGTATCCGCTGATACTGGAAATTCATGGCGGCCCATTTGCGAATTACGGCCCGCGTTTTGCCGTCGAGCCGCAGCTCTACGCTGCGGATGGCTACGTGGTGTTGTATATGAATCCGCGCGGCAGCACGAGTTACGGCGGCAAATTCGGCAATCTGATTCACCACAACTATCCGGGCGAAGACTACGACGACCTCATGTCCGGAGTCGATGCGGTCCTGGCGCGCGGATATGTGGATGCCGACGAACTGTTCGTCACCGGCGGCAGCGGCGGCGGCGTTCTGACGAGCTGGATCATCGGCAAGACCGATCGATTCAACGCTGCGGTGGTCGCAAAGCCTGTCATCAACTGGTACAGCTTCGTGCTGACCGCAGACCTGTACAATTTTTTCTATAAATACTGGTTCGCGGGCTTCCCCTGGGATCATCCCGAGGAATATCTGCGGCGCTCGCCGATCTCCCTGGTCGGCAACGTCGAAACCCCGACCATGATACTGACAGGTGAGTCCGATTACCGCACACCGATATCGGAGTCAGAGCAGTACTACCAGGCCCTGAAGCTGCGGAAAATCGATACCGTTCTCGTGCGTCTGCCGGGCGCCGGCCACGGCATCGCCAACCGGCCGAGCCAGCTCATGGCGAAAGTCCGATACATACTGGCCTGGTTCGACAAGCACCGGCCGGATTGATCCGCAAACCATGAACATTCTTGAAGCCGAGATTTACCCTGAAATTGAAGCTTTCGCGACCGGCTATCTCGAGGTCGGCGATGGACACGAAATTTATTACGAGCAGAGCGGCAATATGAGCGGGAAGGCTACCGTGTACCTGCACGGCGGCCCCGGCGCCGGCAGCAGTCCGCGGGCCAGACGCTTCTACGATCCTGCCGTTTATCACATTGTCCAGTTCGATCAACGCGGTTGCGGGAACAGCCGCCCGGCCGCTACGCTGGAAAGCAACACGACCTGGCATCTGATTGCCGATATGGAACGGCTGCGCGAGCATCTCGGCCTCGAGCGCTGGCAGGTCAGCGGCGGCTCATGGGGCAGCACGCTGGCGCTGCTTTACGCTCAGGCACATCCCGAACGCGTGACCGAGCTGATACTGCGCGGCATCTTCCTGATTACCGAACGCGAGAACGCCTGGCTCTTTCAGGATGGTGCGAATCGCATCTTTCCGGATGCCTGGCCGGCATTTCGCGATCTGATACCAGCCGCGGAGCGCCATGACATGATCGGCGCCTACTATCGCCGTCTGACTTCCGACGATGCGGAGCTGCGCCGGCGCGCGGCAAAAGCATGGGCGACCTGGGAAGCGAGCGCCTGCTGTCTGATCCCGAATGCCGACTACATCGCGAAGAGCGGCAGCGACGAGTACGCGGTTGCGATCGCGCGCCTCGAATGTCACTACATCGTGAACAATGCGTTTCTGAAGGACGAACAGCAGATCCTGCGCGATGTGCCTCGGATCCGCGGCCTGCCCGGGGTGATCATCCACGGCCGCTATGACGTCGTCTGCCCGGTCGAGGCGGCCTGGGCGTTGCATGAAGCCTGGCCGGAAGCGGAGTTGCGTATCGTGCCGGATGCCGGACACATCGCTTATGAACCCGGCATCACACGGGAGTTGGTGCGCGCTACTGACCGCTTTCGCTTTGATTGATCCCCGTAGCCTGGCTGTTGCTAATTAGCAACAGAATAGGCGGGGCGCATCGCATGTTGCCGCAATTGCGGGAACAATCCGCAACAAATCCTGTTGAACTTCGGTAAATGCGAGGAGTATCGTTGACATAACGCTTCGGGGATTCGCATGGTCCTCGCCTCCGGTCCGCGGGCGTCGATCGTGTTGCTTGCCAAACAGAACTTCAAATAAGTTGCAGGAGATCACCATGGAACCGGAAAAGACGATGCGACGCATCGCGGTTTTCGCCGGCCTCGCAGGATTCGCATTCACCTTTATCAGCGCGCCCGTTGCATTCGCTCAGGATGAGGAAGAAGACCGGGCCGAGCTCGGCAAAGTCGAGGTCACCGGGTCGCGCATCCGGCAGGTGCAGATCGAGGGCGCGAAGCCGATTCTGACGATCACGCGCGAGGACATTGAGCAAAGCGGCCTGACGTCTGTCGGCGATCTGGTTCAGCGGCTGTCTATTGCCGGCTCGGCGATCAATACCCGCTTCAATTCGAGCGGCAACTTCGGCTTTCCGCCGACCGGCGGAGGCGTCGGCGCGGGCGCAACTGAGGTCGACTTGCGTCATCTTGGATCGAACCGCACGCTTGTTCTCGTCGACGGCGTTCGCTGGGTCAACGGCTCATCGGGAAGCGGCGTCAGCGCAGCCACCGATCTCAACACCATCCCCTTGAGCATCATCGATCGCATCGAAGTGCTGAAGGATGGCGCGTCGTCGATTTATGGATCGGACGCTATAGCCGGTGTGGTAAACATAATCACGAGGAAGGACTACGAGGGTCTCGGAATTAACGCCTACGCAGGCGCCTGGGATGACGGCGACGGCAACACCCAGTCGGCGGATGTGTCGCTGGGCTCGACCGGCGATCGCACCAGCGTTTACTTGAACGCCAGCTACACCAATCAGGACCGCGTCGGCGCGGGGCGTCGCGACCAGTCGAGCTTTCCGGTGCCCGGCACCGGTGTCACTCGCGGCAGTTCCGGCACGCCGCAGGGCCGATTTATCGTCACGGACCCGAATACAGGTCAGACCGTCAATTTGACAGTCAACGACGGCGTAGGCGGCGTTCCCTTCTACGATCCGGCAAATCCCGGTGGCGGCACGGACGACTTTCATGGGTTCTCAGACGCGGATCGCTTCAACTTTTCGCCTTTCAACTTGCTGGTGACGCCTTCGCAACGCGCCAGCGTCTATGGTCAGGCGTCCTATGCGCTGACCGACCGCGTGAACTTCGTAGCGAAGGGCCTTTATAACAACCGCCGCTCGGTTAACCAGGCGGCACCTGAGCCTATCTTTATCGGCGGCGGCGCCGGCACAGGCGGAATCGCCGATACGGTCTCGATCGATGTAACGAATCCCTTTAACCCGTTCGGATTCACCTTGGACGCCAGCGACAACTTCATCTTGCTCGGCCGTCGGCCCCTCGAAGGCGGCCCGCGCATTTTCGAGCAGAACGTAGATACCTATTATTCCCTCGGCGGACTCGAAGGCGACTTCGATCTCGGGGAGCGACAATATTTCTGGAATGTGAACTACTCGTTCTCCCGCAACACTGCTGATCAGGTCACCGAAGGCGGATACAACATCCGTAAGATCGCGCAGGCGCTCGGTCCTCTGGATGAATGCAATGCCGATCCGGCCTGCGTGCCGCTGAATCTGTTCGGCGGTCAAGGCGCCGACGGCATGGGCACAATCACTCCGGGGATGCTGGATTTCATTTCGTACACGCAGCTCGATGTGAGCGAAAACGAGCTCAAGGACCTCACGGCGAATATAACCGGCGACATCGTGGATCTGCCGGCAGGCCCGCTCGCTTTCGCGGTCGGTATCGAGCATCGCGAGCAGGAAGGGTTCTTCCAACCCGATCCTGTGGTGGTGGCGGGCGACACGAACGGCATTCCTGCCTCGCCGACCGCCGGCGGCTTTGATGTCGACGAGTATTACGGCGAGCTGATCGTGCCGATTCTCGCGGACCGGCCCGGCGCAGACCTGCTGGACGTGGAGTTATCACTACGAAACTCCGACTACAGCACGTTCGGCAGCACGACAAACGGCAAGGTCGGCGTACGGTACAAACCTGTTCCCTCACTTCTGTTCCGCGGTACGTTCGCAGAGGGATTCCGTGCCCCCAGCATTGGCGAGCTTTTCGGCACGGCTACTCGCTTCGATGCCGTCCTGTCGGATCCTTGCACCGATTTCAATAACTCCGGTGTTTCGCAGGCGATCATCGACAATTGTATTGCGCTGGGCGTGCCTGCCGACGGCAGCTTCGTTCAAGTCAATCCGCAGATATCCGTCGTAACAGGGGGTAATCCGGCGCTGGAGCCCGAGGAATCGGACAGTATGTCATTCGGCGTTGTGTACAGCCCCGAATGGGTGCAAAACGTGAACTGGATAGATAATCTCGACCTCGAGTTCACGTACTACGATCACGAGATCGACGGTGCAATCACCGCGGTTGACGCGCAGGGTCAGCTCGATTCCTGCGTCACGACGCTCGACCCGGGATTCTGCAATGGCATCAATCGCAGTCCCAGTGGCGCCATCGCCGGCTTCAGTAACCGGCTGACCAATATCGGCGGCATCGAAACCAGCGGATATGATTTCGTGCTCACTTACCAGAGCCCGGACACGAATTTTGGCCGGTTCGGACTACAGTGGCAGACGACCTATGTGGACGAGTTCATACAAATAATTCTCGACCCCACCTCGCCATCCGGATTCCAGGATGTCGAGCTCGACGGACTGGAACAGAACGACCGTGCCATTCCGCAGATCAAGTCTAACGCGTCGGTAAGCTGGAATCTGGGCAACTGGGGTGCTGCGTATACGGCTCGCTATATAAAGGACGTGGATGAGTCCTGCAGCGACTTCCTCGACGGCACGCCGAACAGCTTCACCAATCTGGGGCTTTGCTCCGATCCGAATTTCGATGACCAGTCGATGTCGATCAATTCACTCGGCAGCACGGTTTATCATGACCTGCAAGTGTCGTTCGGCCCGCCGCAGGTCGATCAGTTGCAGATTACGCTGGGCGTTTTGAATCTGACCGACAAGGATCCGCCCGTGTGTCTGAGCTGCTCGCTCAACGGCTATGATCCGTCGACGTACGATATTCCTGGCCGTTTCGGTTACATTCGCGCTTCATTCGGATTGTAAGTAAATCACGGGCTTGCGACCGCGTGGATCGCAGGCCCGTCTCGTCAGGGACCGGAGCGAGCTTAGGGCTTACAGTAATACTGATTAAAAAGAAGCTCCGAGACGCGCTCGTATAGCGCGTCGAGGCGCTCATATGCGTCGCCCAGAAATCGCTTGCGGGTACTATCCGTTTCCGCGTCCGCGAGCACCTCGGCCATGTGAAGCATCTGATTCAGGCCGCCAGACTGGGTGAGCAGCAGGGTCCGCTCGAAATCCGTTCCGGTTTTGCCGACGATCGGCGCGAAGCTCTTGATTCGATTGCGGCCCATCGCTTCGCGTGTTTCCCGCTCGAATCGTGGCGTGTCTGTGTCCTCGATATCGAAGGGCGCATCCGACTTTGCCATGGCCTCCAGCGCTTCGCCGATTTCACCCATCGCCTCGGACACGTCGTCCGTGATCGACTTGACCTCATCCGACTCAAACTTGATCAGCAGCAACTTGTCGGCATGCTGCAGGCTGGAGACCATTTCGTACAGAAGCGCATAACCGTGTTCGAGCTCCTTTCGGAGCGGCGTCTGTTCATGAGCAGCTTCCGCTTCGGCCTGCCCGACATCCGGTAGCTCATCCGCTTTCTCGTCGGCGAGTGCGCATCCCGGCAAACAGACGCTTACGAGTCCGATCACCCAGCCGGTGGATGACACTGCTCTACGAGATGTCGGAAGATCGTGCATGGCGTTTCCCTTATCGCGCGCATTGCATGCACATTACGTGCCGTGACTGACAAGGCGCGTCGCGGTCTGATCACCAACTGTAGCGGACCGTGTAGCGCACCAGTTCCTCGCCATCCGCTGCAACTTGCACGGGAAACTCGATGGTCCGCGCGTCGACCTTCTTGAAGTTTCGGCTCTTGTCGGTGATCTCCCAGTTCACCCAGCGGTAGAGAGTCTCCCGCACCAGCAAGTCGATCGGCTCCTCCTTGTGGTTACGCAGGACAATCTCGATGGTTTCCTCCAGCCATCTGGCCTTTGTGTCGACGCGATAATCGACCTGGGTGCGCTCGCCGAGCACGTCGAAGGCCGAGCCGAGCTGGATCAGCACTTGCTCACCTTTCGGCGTATGGTCGATGACGTCTTCGCCGATGAATTCGAGATTGCCGTCCGCTTCGTCCAGTTTGGCTACGCGCATGCGGCCTGCCGGCAAGGGAATGCCCAGCCCGTGCTGCTCTTCGTTGTCGAACCGCAGATAGATATCGACCTTCTGGTTGGACTGCGTCCCCAGCTCGCGGTCCACGACAGGATCGGGGAAGAATCCGAATGAGTCCGGCGCGAGGCCGTAGTAGACGAGCAGCTTCTCGGCCGGAACCTCACCGGCCGCGGGGAAGAGCTCGAGCTGCTTGGTCGAATTGTCCGGCAGCGTGGTCGGCCGACCGAGCGTGTACAGATGAAACTCGAAGAACGGCTTCTCCGCGAATCCCGCCTCCTGCGCCATGCTCACCATGCCCTGATCCATGCTTTCCCGGTACACGCGCTCCGGCTCGACCCTGAGCACGTCGCCCGCGACGAGCTTCAGACCCGCATTTTCGTAGCTCGCGCCCGACTGGTTGATGATGCTGACCCAGGCGCTGACATCGAGCATGCCCCTGTTGGCATTGCGGCCTTCGCGGAACGTCAGGTTGTAGTCCGTCCACCAGGTCATGCCCTGTGTTTCATAGCTGACGCGGGTCCGGTGCTCGCCGGCGCGTTCAGCGATGACGTCCCAGACGAGCGTAGGCTGAGTGATGAGGCCGCCGGGCAGCTCCGGGAAGCGGATCGCGGAGTGAGCCTGCACGAGGTGTATCTGTCCGTCGTCGCCTTCGAGCGTAAGTCCGCCCTGAGTGCTGAGCAGGCGGCCGGTAAGTGTCGTGATCTCATCGCCGACATTGCGTTCGACCGTGATCTGGCGGTCGAGATACCGGTTCATGAGTTTCTCGGCGCTGACGAGATCGAACTGGAAATTCTGCTCCAGCACGCGCGTGCCGTCCGGATCGGTAAGCGATTCGAAGCGCACCGTCGTGGGATCGATCAGCGCGGCAACGTCCCTGAAGCGCAGCTCCTGTCGGCCGCTGGTCAGCTCGAGCACGCGATCCTGGCGCACGATCGCGTAACCCGGAACCGCGCCCGGCGGATAAATCCCTCCGCCGAGCACGGGCCGGTACAGTTCCGGCGGGATCGAGCCCGGCTGGGCCGAGCTGTATATCGTCAGGCCGGCCTCGCCGAGAGGATTTACGGGCGCGGCTGTCGCCGGCCGGGCAAGGAT
>JACDCP010000202.1 GCA_013817465.1 Gammaproteobacteria bacterium
ATACCTTGAGCGATTTCGGCTGTTGCGCGGCGTGCGCGTGTTTGGGGCCCGCGTAGACATGCAGCTTGCGATACATCTGCCTGCCGAGCGCGTTCTTCGGCAACATTCCTTTTACCGCATACTGGATGGCGCGCTCGGGCGCTCTGGCGAGAAGTTTCTCGAGCGGTACTGATTTCAGATTGCCGATATAACCAGTATGGCGATGGTAAATCTTGTCGGTCAATTTCTTGCCGGTGACGCGGATCTTTTCGGCATTCACGACCACGATGTAATCCCCGGTGTCCACGTGCGGTGTGAACTGGGGCTTGTGCTTGCCGCGCAAGCGGCGCGCGATCTCGGACGCGAGGCGGCCGAGCGTCCTGTCGGTCGCGTCGATCAGGTACCAGTCGCGGTGCACCGTGTGCGCCTTGGCGGAGAAGGTTTTCATGTAGCTCGGGGGTGAGGGCCGGACGAAAAGCGGGTAATTTTATTGAATCGGAAGGGTTTTTGCAACGCGAACCGGTTTTCCGCTGTGGTTGAGACAGGATTCCCGGACCTATATCCGCAGCCGCTCCACGATGCGTCCATGCTGCAGGTGCTCGTCGACGATCTCGTCGACGTCCTCCTCGTCGACATAGGTGTACCAGACGCCCTCGGGGTAGACGACGACGATCGGCCCTTCCTCACAGCGATCCAGGCAGCCGGACGTGTTCACGCGCACGGCACCTGGGCCGGTGAGACCGAGGGCCTTTGCCCGCGCCTTGGCGTGTTTGCGCATGGCTGCCGCGCCGGCGTTCTGGCAGCAGGTCTTGCCGCCTTCGCGCTGATTGATGCAGAAAAAGGCATGGCGCCGATAATAAGTCATAAGGGGCTTCTCATCACCCTCTACTATAATAAGTCCATGCTTCCTCCTCGACCAAGCTTCATTGACCGGCTGCTCGTCGGCGCCGATCGTGCCCTCAAATCCTTTGCCGGCGGAGCGAGCTTGCCAGCGCGGCCGAGCCCGGCCGAGACGCTCGGCGGGGACCGGCTCGCCGATCGCGAGCGCCGCCACGCTGCGGGACTCATGCGGGTGAATCATGCCGGCGAGGTCGCGGCGCAGGCGCTTTATCGCGGCCAGGGCGTCGCCGCAGGACGGGCCTCAGTGCGCGCGGCCATGCAGCGGTCCGCCGCCGAGGAGAACGATCATCTGGCCTGGTGCGAACGGCGGCTGAGCGAGCTGGGCGGCCGCACGAGCCTGCTCAACCCGTTGTGGTATGCCGGATCCTTCGTGATCGGCGCAGTTGCCGGGCTGGCGGGCGATCGCTGGAGCCTCGGATTCGTTGCGGAGACCGAGCGGCAGGTCGTCGCGCATCTGCACGATCATCTGCGGCGACTGCCCGATGCAGATGCAAGGAGCCGGGCGATACTGCGTCAGATGCAGCGCGATGAGGCGAGCCACGGACAACGGGCGACACGCGCGGGCGGCATCCTCCTGCCGTCACCCGTGCGCGCAGCCATGCGTCTGAGCTCCAGTTTGATGACACGGACGGCATACTGGATCTGAAGCTCTGGCGCGCCGTGCTTGCCCTTCTGCGCAGAGTAGTTTAAAAAGTCCGCGGAGAATAAGGAACGCGGATACATTTTCGAGAACCGTAGGTTCTTGAAAATGCTCGCAATCCGAAAATCGCAATTTTCGGATTGCAGAGTTGAAAAAGCCATGGATGGCTTTTTCGACAGCCTGATCGTACCGTTTTCGACGGCTGCTGGCCGTTGAAAATGAAAGGGCAGCGAATATTGCGCATTCGCTGTCCGGCTTTGAAGGGTCCGGGATGGGCTCGTTCAGGGTTCAATGAATGAATGGCTCTGCTCACCTTTCAGCCGCAGGAAAATGCCATGGAAAATCCGCCCAAGCATTTGAGCGACGTTCCGGCGATCAATCGGTTCCTCGGCTATTGTCGGATCCGCACGATTCCGTCGAAGACCGTCGTCATCCACGCCGGCGATCTGCCGGACATCCTCTATTACATCGTCGACGGTTCCGTCGAAGTGATGATCGAGGATGAGGACGGCAACGAAATGGTGCTCGCATATCTGAACAAGGGCCAGTTCTTCGGCGAGATGGGCCTGTTCTACGAGCAGCCCACGCGCAGCGCCTGGGTGCGCACGCGCAGCGAATGTGAGATCGCCGAAATGACTTATCCGCGTTTCCGCCAGATCGCCAGCGAGAGCCCCGGCCTCGTCTTCGAGCTGGCGACCCAGCTTGCGAGCCGCCTGGATCGCACGAACCGCAAGCTTGGCGACCTGGCATTCGTCGATGTCACCGGGCGCGTGGCACACGCCATCATGGATCTGTGCAACGAGCCGGACGCGATGACCCACCCCGACGGCATGCAGATTAAAGTCAGCCGCCAGGAATTAAGCCGGCTCGTCGGCTGCTCCAGGGAGATGGCCGGCCGGGTCCTCAAGGTGCTCGAGGATCAGGGACTGGTGTCGGCGAACGGCAAGACCATTGTCGTCTTCAACACCCGCCCGGGCGCCCGTCAAAGCCTGAAGATCCCCTAACCGCAAGTTCTTGAAAATGCTCGCAATCCGAAAATCGCAATTTTCGGATTGCAGAGTTGAAAAAGCCATGGATGGCTTTTTCAACAACCTGCTAAGGAAACGGCGATAGTGCGCTCAAGCGACGCGTTCGCGCGCCTGCGCGATCTCGCGGCGCATGACGGCGATCGTTTCGGCATAGTCCGCGCTGCCGAATATCGCCGATCCCGAGACGAAGGTATCCGCGCCCGCGCGCGCGATCTCGCGGATATTGTCGACCTTCACGCCGCCATCGACTTCGAGCCGTATATCGCGCCCGCTGGCGTCTATGAGAGCGCGTGCACGCTCGAGCTTGCGCAGGGCCGAGCGGATGAACTTCTGGCCGCCGAAGCCCGGATTGACAGCCATGATGAGCACGAGGTCAACGCGATCAATGACGTATTCGAGCCAGTCGAGCGGTGTCGCGGGATTGAATACCAGCCCGGCCTTGCAGCCCTTGTCATGGATCAGCTCCAGGCTCCGATCGACGTGTCGCGTCGCCTCGGGATGAATGCTGAGGCAGCTCGCCCCGGCCGCCGCGAAGTCCGCAATGATGCGGTCGACCGGCTCCACCATGAGATGCACGTCGATCGGCGCCTCGATGCCATGTTTGCGCAGCGCCTCGCACACGACAGGTCCCACGGTGAGGTTCGGCACGTAGTGGTTGTCCATGACGTCGAAGTGGATCATATCGGCGCCGGCCGCGAGCACGGTGTCGACCTCCTCGCCGAGCCTGGCGAAGTCCGCGGACAGTATCGAGGGGGCGATGCGATCATTCGGCATGCTTAAGCTCCAGGCGTCATGTCAGGTCCGTTGCTGCGGCGATTGCGATTTTCGCCGATAGCGATATGGGCAGGCGGTTGAAACCCGCCTTACCGGATGCCGCGTTGCTTTTTGATCTTCTCATAGGCTGCGCGGATCTCCCGCGTCCTAACGCGAGCGTTATCCATCATGGCCTCCGGCAGACCTTTCGCCACCAGTTTGTCGGGATGATGCTGGTTCATGAGCCGCCGGTAGGCCGTCTTGATCTCTTTTTCGCTCGCGCTGCGCTCCACGCCCAGCACCTGATAAGCCTCGTTCAGGTCACGTGCGGATGGCGGGGTGTCCGCGCGCCGGTTCTGGAACGCGTGCTGAGCGCGCACCAGTGCTTCGATTTGCGCAAGATCCACGCGCGACAAGCCGAGGCTCCGGCAGATCTGCCACAGGATCTCGCGCTCTGCCTGGCTGACGCCGCCGCCAGCCATTGCTGCCTGCACCTGTATCTCCACGAACGCGCGCATCAGGTCGCGTCGTCCGAGGCAGGATTGCCGGAAGCGTTCGATCGTCTGCTCGAGCGAGAAGTCCGGCTGCTTGCCGACGGTGAAATGCTCGATAGCCGACTGCACCTGCTCGGGTGTCAGACGCATGTGATACATGACGCCCCGCGCCGCGCGGATTTCCTCTTCCGACACGCGCCCGTCGGCCTTGGCGATATGGCCCATCGCCGAGAAGCTGGCACGAAAGAATGCATCCTGGATACGCCGCGGATCGGCGCGCGGCGACCAGCTTCCGGTGGTACCGAAGCCGGCGCGCAGGCTGCGCTCGAGGCCGCGATCGAACTGATGGCCGATGAGCACGCCGAGCAGCAGACCCCACGTGCCTAGAAGCAGCAGGCCGAGCAGTCCGCCCAGAACCTTGCCCCAGATCAACATGCTGGGCCGGCGCGATCCGGCGCGGCCGGTCCGCCGGCCACTTGACCGGCTCCGGGGGCGACTGCAAGATTCCGCGCTGTTCGAGGTTTCATTACGATTAGCGCCTGTCTCACAGGCTCCGGGAGCGGGAAAGAAGGCCATGGTAGCAGGTGACTATCGGCGCGGCATCGGGCGGCAACGTTGACGGCGCACGACGCCAGCACGCCGCTTTTCGAGTCCACGCTCGCAAGCCTGCCGCGCATTGCGCGCGGCAAGGTGCGCGATATTTACGCGGTGGGCGACGCGCATCTGCTGATCGTCGCCACGGACCGTCTGTCGGCCTTCGACGTCGTGCTGCCGGACCCGATTCCGGACAAGGGCCGCGTGCTGACTGCGATCTCGAACTTCTGGTTCGAAAAAACCCGCGCGCTGGTGCCGAATCACTCGAGCGATCTCGCGCTGGGGAAAGTCGTGCCCGATATGGCGGAGCGTGCGCCGCTCGAAGGCCGCGCAGTCGTCGTGCGGCGCTTCGAGCCGCTGCCGGTCGAAGCCGTGGTGCGTGGCTATCTCATTGGCTCGGGGTGGAAAGACTATCAGGCCACGGGACGGATCTGCGACATCGCGCTGCCGGATGGCTTGCGCCTCGCGGACCGTCTCCCGGAACCGCTGTTCACGCCGGCAACGAAGGCGGCGCGAGGCGCGCACGACGAGAACATCGGTTTCGACCGGGTTGTGGAACTGATCGGCGCAGACGTGGCGGCGAAGCTGCGCTATGCTTCGTTCCGGCTTTACGAGCTTGCAGCGCGCCACGCGCTACGGCGCGGCATCATCATCGCCGATACGAAGTTCGAATTTGCCGTCGACGATGCAGGCGGGATCGTGCTCATCGACGAAGCCCTGACGCCGGACTCTTCGCGCTTCTGGCCGGTAGACCGATATCGGCCGGGCGCGAGTCCACCCAGCTTCGACAAGCAGTTCGTGCGCGACTATCTGGAAACGCTCGATTGGAACAAGCAGCCGCCGGGACCGCCTCTGCCCGACGAAATCATCCGGCGCACGAGCGAGAAGTATCGTGAGGCCTTACGTCTCCTGACGTCCCCGGCCGGGTCTGCCAGTGGCGCCCCCGTCGTTCGTTGAAGCGCGTGCGATAGTTGCGCCACTTGCAAGGCAGCCGTCCTCGACCGCGATTCCCATCCTCAGCAACCGCATCACGTCAGTGGCCGTAGACCCGTCGCGCGGCTTGCCGGACAGGGCCTGCAACCGCGAAAATCCCCTCAATATCAGCGGCGAGCGATAATCCAGATGGCGTGGATAATGCCGGGAATGTAGCCCAGCAACGTCAACAGGATGTTGATCCAGAACTGCGGGCCAATGCCGACCTGGAGAAATACCCCGAGCGGCGGAAGAAGGATGGCGCAGATTATTCGAACGATATCCATGCGGGCTCCGGTCAGACGCGGTCTCTCAGATCCTCGACACCATAGCCTTCTGCGCAGTGGTTGCAGCAGAAGAACAGGCCGCCGGCCTCGAGACCGTGCCCGATGATGCGCACGCCACATTGCTGACAGGTCGGTGCAAGCT
>JACDCP010000203.1 GCA_013817465.1 Gammaproteobacteria bacterium
GCCGCCGTCGCATTTCGCCCTCACATCGTGTTTCTCGATGTGGGCATGCCGAAGCTGGCCGGTAATGAAGCCGCCCAAAGGATCCGCGACCAATCCTCCGCCAATGGCACACTCCTGGTTGCCCTCGCGGGTTGGAGCCCACGCGATCTCGGCGTGCGCGCTGACATGCGGGCGTTCGATGCCCACCTCACCAAGCCGGTGGACTATCGTTCCGTGCGGCGGTTGCTGCGCGAGGTGGTCGCGGAGTAGCTCTCGCGCGGCGCGACATGCGAAAACATCATCGTTTCTCTTTGCTGGCCGATTGCATTGCCGCGGCCGCGACGGCTGCAAGGATGGCGCGCAGCCGGCTTTCACGCAGCCTGCCGCTCGCCGCCGGAGCGTCGGAACGGCATCGGACATCGGCGGCCATGAGCGAAAGCGAAGAGCGTTTCGCGCGATTCATGCGGCACCTGCCGGGCCTCGCCTGGATCAAGGACCTGGAAGGCCGTTACGTTTTCGCCAACGAGACCGCGCAGAAGGTCTTCCGCAAGTCGGGCGACGAGCTATATGGGAAGTCCGACGAAGAGATCTTTCCCGCCTCCGTCGCGGAGCAGTTCAAGGCGAACGACCGGCGCGCGCTGGCCGGGGACGCGCGGATCGAGACGGTCGAGACGCTCATGCACGAAGACGGAGTCGTGCACGAATCACTGGTCAGGAAATTCCCCATTTTCGGAGCGGATGGCCGCGCGGTGCTGGTCGGTGGCATCGCGATCGACGTCACCGACCGCCTGCGCGCGGAAGAGGAACTGAAGAAAAGCGAGGCCCGCAAGGCGGCCATGCTCGCCACGGCGCTGGATTGCATCGTGACCATCGATCACCACGGCCGGATCGTCGACTTCAATCCGGCTGCCGAACGCACATTCGGGTACCGGCGCGAAGACGCAACCGGCCGGGAGATGTGCGAGCTGATCATTCCGGCTCCGCTTCGGGACAGCCATCGTCGGGGCATGGCCCGCTATCTGGCGACCGGAGAAGGCAGGATCCTCAACCGGCGCCTCGAGCTGACGGCGATGCGCGCGGATGGCTCCGAATTCCCGGCCGAGCTTGCGATCACGCCGATCACGCTCGATGGGCCGCCGATGTTCACCGGCTACCTGCGCGACATCACGGAGACAAAACGCGCCGAGCAGGCCCTGCAGGACAGCGAGGCGCATTTCCGCCTCATGGCCGACA
Source organism: Gammaproteobacteria bacterium (assembly GCA_013817465.1). Taxonomy (GTDB): domain Bacteria; phylum Pseudomonadota; class Gammaproteobacteria; order Steroidobacterales; family JACDCP01; genus JACDCP01. The sequence goes on from JACDCP010000203.1 coordinate 1,213, forward strand.
ATGCGCCGGCGATGCTCTGGGTCAGTGATGCCGACGCGCGCTGCACCTATCTCAGCACGCAGTGGTACGAGTACACCGGCAGCACACCGGACGAGGGTCTGGGTTTCGGCTGGGTCGAATGTGTCCACGACGACGATCGCCAAAACGCACAGGACGCATTCCTCCAGGCCAACGAGCGGCGAGTGCCATTCAACGCCGATTACCGGATGCGCACACGCAATGGCGAGTATCGATGGATCGCCGACGCCGGACTGCCGCGCTTCGATGCGCAAGGTGAGTTGCAGGGTTATGTCGGCTGCGTCGTCGACGTTCACGACCGCAAGAACTACGAGCAGACCCTCATGGAGGCGGATCGGCGCAAGGACGAGTTCCTGGCGACACTGGCCCATGAGTTGCGCAATCCACTCGCCCCCGTTCGCAATGCGGTGCAACTGTTCCGCCTCAAGGGGCCGCCCGAGCCGCAGCTCCAGTGGGCGAGAGACGTCCTCGACAGGCAGGTGGATCATCTGACGCGCCTCATCGACGATCTGCTGGACGTCAGCCGCATCACGCGCAACAACCTCGAGCTGCGCAAGCAATCGGTGGCGCTTGCGGAGGTCATCCAGGGCGCGGTCGAAACGAGCCGCCCGCTCATCGAACAATGCGGCCATGAACTGACCGTCATCGTGCCGCCGGAGCCCGTGTACCTCCAGGCCGACCCGATGCGTCTGGCGCAGGTGTTCTCGAACCTGCTGAGCAACGCGGCGAAGTACACCGAGCGCGACGGGCACATCTGGCTGACCGCCGCGCTTGAAGGCCGTGAGATCGTCGTACGCGTGAGGGACAGCGGCGTCGGCATCCCGCCCGAGACGTTGCCCCGCTTGTTCGAGCTGTTCTTCCAGGCGGACAGCTCTCTCGAGCGCTCACACAGCGGGCTCGGCATCGGGCTGTCACTGGCTCGGCGTCTGATCGAGCTGCACGGCGGCAGCATCGAAGCCCGCAGCGAGGGGTTCGGCCGTGGCAGCGAGTTCATCGTGCGTCTGGCCAACCTCGCCGAAACACCCGTGCCCTTGCCCCGTGAGAGCGGCGGCAAGACAGTAAGAGGGGCGACTGCACTATGCATACTCGTCGTGGACGACAATCACGACTCGGCGGATTCTATGGCCGCACTGCTGCGGCTGACCGGCAACGAGGTGCATACCGCTTACGACAGCCTCGAAGCGCTACAACGTGCGGAGAAATTGCGGCCGGATGTGGCGCTGCTCGATATCGGCATGCCGAAAATGAACGGTTGCGAGGCAGCGCGCCACTTGCGCCGGCTGCCCTGGGGGAAGAATCTCCTGCTGATCGCAGTGACGGGCTGGGGTCAGGAGGAGGACCGCCGCCGCACCCGGGAGGCCGGCTTCGATGCCCATCTCGTCAAGCCGGTGGACCACGCCGCGCTCATGCGGCTGCTCGAGGACCCGCGATCCGCCGCCATTTCGCACTGACTCGATAACTGGCGCATTTCGTGCAGCCCGCTTTCCCGGCAATTCACCGGCTCGCGCAGCGGGTTCGGCCACTCAGACAATTTCATCACGGAGTGGAAATGAAAGGGATATTCCTCGCGCTGGCGGCAGCGGCCTTCGCGGCGCCGGTCAGCCGCAGCCGACCGATGTCGAGATCGTGTCGCACGTCTACAAGCCGATCGAGGACATCCGTGACGATGGCACGCTCGGCGAGCTCAAGGAAATCATGCGCGGGCTCCCGGACGGCGGGCAGCACCCCAATCGCACGCTGGCCTTCGGTCCGGACGACATGCTCTACATCAGCGCCGGCAGCACTTGTAATGCCTGCGACGAAACCAACCGCGAGAGCGCGACAATGCTGCGCGCGTCACCCGATGGAAAATCACGCGAAATTTTCGCTTCCGGACTGCGCAACACCATCGGCTTCGCCTGGCATCCCGACACGGGCGAACTTTCGGAGCGGATAACGGCATTGATTGGCTGGGCGACCAAGTGCAGCCGGAAGAACTCAATCACCTCGTCGAGGGCGGACGCTACGGCTGGCCCTATATACATGGCGACGGTCAGGTGAATCCGCAGGACGAGCCGCCCGGCAACATGACGTCCGCCGAATGGGCCGAGATGAGCCGCGAGCCCCTGCTGATGTTCGACGCCCATGCAGCGCCAATGCAGATGCTGTTCTACGCCGGCAGCCAGCTTCCCGAGGAATATCGAGGCGATGCGTTCCTGGCTATGCGCGGCTCGTGGAATCGCAAGCCGCCGAGCGGCTATCACATCCTGCGCATCCGTTTCGAGGACGGCAAACCGACCGGGTCCGAGCCCTTCCTGGATGGTTTCCTGGTGCGCCAGGCAAACGGAGAGTATGGCCAACTCGGTCGGCTCATGGGCCTGGCCGTCGCACAGGACGGCTCGCTCCTCGTCAGCGACGATAGCAACGGTATTATCTACCGCGTTTCGTATTCGGGCGAGAGTGGCCGTTAGCGCTTCGGGCCGGCGGCGATCAGCGGTAGCGGCGCAGTATTTCGGACAACTTTTTCGCGCCGGGCGACAGCATTTCGAAAGGCAGTTCGTTGAGCGGCTGCGCGACGGTAGCGTTGACATCGTGGAGATCGCGGCTCGCCTCGTCGATGAACAGCAGGCCGGTGACGTATTCGCGCTGCTTGAGCTTGGTCTGGATGAACGAGAACGCGTCCTTGCGGCTCTTCGGCTCGTAATCCTCCGACACCTTCCTCAGCAGGATCTGGCTGCCGTCGTGCAGCGTGACCTCCATAGCATCGCCCTTGTCGTACTGCGCGACGATGCCCTGCGCGGGCGGCACAAAGTCCGTGTGGATCGCCGGATGATAGAACTGGCGCGTGAAGGCGTAGCTCTTCGTCGAGTCCTCGTGATCGTTGAATGTCACGCAGGGCGAGAGCACGTCGAGGATGGCGAAACCTCGATGCTTGAGCCCTGCCTTAATGAGCGGCACGAGCTGCTGCTTGTCGCCGGAAAAGCTCCGTGCGACGAAAGTCGCACCCATGCTGAGACCTACGAGCACGGGATCGATCGGCGGCTGGTCGTTGGTCTCGCCTTTTTTGGCCTTCGTGCCGATGTCGGCCGAGGCCGAGAACTGACCCTTCGTGAGGCCGTACACGCCGTTGTTCTCGATCACATAGAGCATGTTGAGGTTGCGACGCATGGCGTGCGCGAACTGGCCGAGGCCGATCGATAGTGAGTCGCCATCGCCCGAAACGCCGATGTAATAGAGATCGCGGTTCGCGGCATTGGCGCCCGTCGCCACCGAGGGCATGCGGCCGTGCACCGAGTTGAAGCCATGTGCTCCGCCCAGAAAGTACGCCGGCGTTTTCGACGAGCAGCCGATGCCGGACAGCTTGGCGACCCTGTGCGGCTCGATGTCGAGCTCGAAGCAGGCCTGCACCAGCGCCGCGGTGATCGAGTCGTGGCCGCAGCCGGCGCAGAGCGTCGACATGCTGCCTTCGTAGTCGCGCCGCGTGAGCCCGAGCGCGTTGCGCGACAGCCCCGGATGCGTGACTTTCGGTTTGGCGATGAAGCTCATGCCGCCTTGCCCCGGGCGCTCCGGCCGGCGATCGCCTGCACGATGAAACCGGCGTAGAGCGGCAGGCCGTTGTAGTGCAGCACCGATGTCAGCTTGCGCCGGTCGACATCGGTCTCTAGCATCAGCAGCGATTTGAGCTGAGCGTCACGATTCTGCTCGACGACGAAAATCTCCTCGTGCCCATCGAGAAACGCCTGCACTTTTTCGTTGAACGGGAAGCCGCGCAGGCGCAGGTAATCGAGCGCGATGCCGCGCGCCGCGAGCATGCCGAGCGCCTCCTTGACGGCCTCGTCGCAACTGCCGAGCGAGACGATGCCCGTATTCGCGCCTTCGGCGCGCAGGATCACCGGCTCCGGCACGAGCGCAGCTGCGGTGCTGAACTTGCGCGAAAGACGGTCGACGACTTCCTGATACTCCGAAGCGTCCTCAGTGTAGGCGCCGTACAGGTTGTGCCCGGAGCCGCGCGTGAAATAGGCACCCTTCGGATGCACGCCGGGCAGTGTCCGCCACGCGATGCCGTCGCCGTCGACGTCCCGGTAGCGGTGGAACACCTGCATGGTTTCGAGCTGATCGGCCGTGAACACCTTGCCGCGATCCGGCCGGTATGCGTCGTCCCATTCGAGTTCGGGGCACATCCAGTCGTTCATGCCGATGTCGAGATCCGAGAGCACGAACACGGGCGTCTGCAGTCGCTCGGCCAGATCGAAGGCCTGCACCGCAAGCTCGAAGCACTCCTTCGGATTCGCGGGAAACAGCAGCACGTGCCGCGTGTCGCCGTGCGATGCATAGGCACAGGTCAGGATGTCGCATTGCTGCGTGCGCGTCGGCATGCCAGTCGACGGGCCGACCCGCTGCACGTCGAAGATCACTGCCGGAATCTCCGTGAAATAGCCGAAGCCGATGAACTCGCTCATCAGCGAAATGCCGGGGCCGCTGGTCGGTGTGAACGCACGTGCGCCGCTCCAGCCGGCGCCGAGCACGATGCCGATGGC
>JACDCP010000204.1 GCA_013817465.1 Gammaproteobacteria bacterium
CTCAGCAGGCCGCGCCCGACGCCTGACTGATTGCTGGCTACCGCGACGGTCCGGCCGGCGGCATGCAGGCGCCCCAACGCCTCCATACTACCGGGCAAAGCTCGCCATTCCTCCGGGGACTTGATGAACTCCGCGGAATCCTCATTGATGACGCCGTCCCGGTCGAGGATGACGAGGCGCGGGGCCAAGCGCTCAACCGATCTGCAGGCGCGAGAGATCCGCGGTCGCAAGAAACAGCGCGCGCAGCTCGTCGAGCAACGCCAGGCGGTTGCGCCGCAGGTGCTCGTTCTCACTCATGACCATTACCGCATCGAAGAAGCTGTCGATCGGTTCCTCGAGCGTGGCGAGACGTTCGAGCACCTGCCGGTAATCGCGCCCGGCAATGAGCGGCGGAAGCTCTTCCTTGAGCTCGGCCAGACGCGCGAACAGGAGCTTTTCCTGCGGCTCGCGAAGATCCGCTTCGTTGGGCCGGGCCGGGAAGGCCTCGCCGGTCTTCCTCAGGATGTTGGCGATGCGCTTGTTGGCGGCAGCGAGGCCGGGTGCGGCGTTTAGACGCAAAAAGGCCTTCACCGCCATCAGGCGCTGATGAAAGTCGAGCGGCGATGCTGGCCGGTTGGCGAGCACGGCGTCGAACTGGTCGTGCCCGATCCCCTCGCCTGGCGTTTCGGTGTAGTAGACGCGCAGCCGTTCCATCATGTAGTCGTATACCTCGGCTTCCAGCGTGTCGGGCGTCTCGAGCGGCAGGCTGTCTTTTGCAACGCGGATCAGCTCCGGCAAGCTGAGGTCGATGCGTCGCTCGATGAGGATCCGCAGCACGCCGAGCGCCGCACGGCGCAAGCCGAACGGATCGCGCGTGCCGGAGGGCTTCTCGCCGATCGCAAAAATGGCAACGATCGTATCGGTCTTTTCGGCGATAGCCGCAGCGTTACCGGCGCGGGATTCCGGCAGCCGGTCGCCGGCGAAGCGTGGCAGGTACTGCTCCTCGAGCGCCAGCGCGACGGCATCGGGCTCGCCGTCGGCCTGCGCATAATAGCGGCCGATGATGCCCTGCAGCTCCGGAAATTCACTGACCATTTGCGTCAACAGATCGCACTTGGCGAGCTCGGCGATGCGTGTCGCCACAGCGTCGTCGATGCCGGTCGCTTCAGACAGGTACAGCAGGATCGTGCGCAGGCGCCGCTGGCGCTCGAACAGCGAACCGAGCTTTTCCTGAAACACCACGCGCCGGAGATCATCTGCCCGCTCCGCGAGCCGACGCTTGCGGTCGGCCTGCCAGAAGAAAGCGGCATCCTCGAGGCGAGGACGCACCACGCGCTCATTGCCGATGCGCACCTGATCGGGCTGGCGGCTGGCGAGGTTGCTGACGGCGATGAAGCCGGGCATGAGCTTTGCGTTCGCATCGCGCAAGGGAAAGAAACGCAAATGACCGCGCAGCGTGGCGATCAGCACTTCCGGCGGCAGCTCGAGAAATCGCTCTTCGAAGCGGCCGGCCAGCGCGACCGGCCATTCGACGAGGGCGGCCACGTCGTCGATCAGCTCATCGTCGAGCAGCGCCTCCCCTGAAACCCTGCCTGCTGCGGCGGTGACTGCTTCGAGGACGCGCTGACGGCGCCGCTCCGGGTCCGCGATCACGCGGCCCTTGGTTTCCAACACCTGCAGATAGGTAGCGGGCCGCGAGATAGTCAGCTCCTGGGGAGCTAGGAACCGGTGACCCCGCGTACGGTTCCCCGCGCGCACGCCGAACAGCGTAGCATTGACGATCTCGCCGCCGAACAGCATGACCACCCAGTGCACGGGCCGCACGAAGCTGTGCTCGCCGCTGCCCCAGCGCATCTGCCGGGGCACCGGCAGATTGCGAAGCGCGCTCTCGACGATGCCCGGCAGCAGGTTCTGTGTCGGCTTGCCGGGCTCGGCAGCACGGTAGACGAGCCAGGCGCCTTTCGGTGTCTGTTCCGTGGTGAGGTCCTGCAATGCGGCGCCGCAGCTTTCGGCAAAGGCGAGCGCCGCCTGGGTGGGTTTACCGGTTTCATCATAGGCTACCCGGACTGGCGGGCCGCGCCGCTCGACGTTGCGGTCCGGAGGATGAGGCGCGAGCTTCGTCACGCGCACGGCAAGGCGGCGCGGCGTCGCGAACGACTCGACGGTCCTGTAATGCAACCCGGCTTCGTCGAAGCCGGCCAGCAGATTAGCCGCGAATGCTTCGGCCAGCGGGCGGACGGAGCGCGTCGGCAGCTCCTCGGTGCCGATCTCGACCAGAAAATCGCGGTGCTTATCCAAGCTGGGCCTCGTGTTCCCGCTCCTGTCTGAGCAACGGAAAGCCCAGGGCTTCACGGCTGGCGCAGTAGATTTCCGCCACCGACTGGGCCATGCGCCGCACGCGCAGGATATAGCGCTGCCGCTCGGTGACGGAGATGGCGCGGCGCGCATCGAGCAGATTGAAGCTGTGCGAGGCCTCGAGCACCTGCTCGTAGGCCGGCAGAGACAAGCCCGCCGCGATGAGCCGCCGGCAGCTCCGCTCGCTTTGCTTGAAGCGCTCGAACAGGAAATCCGTATCCGCCAGCTCGAAGTTATAGGTCGACATCTCGACCTCGTTCTGCCGGAAGATGTCGCCATAGCTCAGCCGGCCCGCGGTGGTTTCGGTCCAGAGCAGGTCGAACACACTGCCGACATCCTGCAGGTACATCGCGATGCGCTCGAGCCCGTAGGTGATCTCACCGGTTACCGGCCGGCAGTCGAGGCCGCCGGCCGCCTGAAAGTACGTGAACTGGCTGATCTCCATACCGTTCAACCAGACTTCCCAGCCGAGGCCCCAGGCGCCGAGCGTCGGCGATTCCCAGTTGTCCTCGACAAAGCGGATGTCGTGCACGAGCGTGTCGATGCCGAGCGCCCGCAGCGAGTCGAGATAGATCTCCTGAATCTCCAGGGGCGAGGGCTTCAGGACCACCTGGAACTGGTAGTAGTGTTGCAGGCGGAACGGGTTCTGCCCATACCGGCCGTCCGTCGGCCGGCGGCAAGGTTGCACGTACGCAGCCTTCCAGGGCTCCGGGCCGAGCGCGCGCAGGAACGTGGCCGGATGAAAGGTGCCCGCGCCCATCGCCATGTCGGCGGGCTGCGCGATCACGCAACCGCGCTCCGCCCAGAACGACTGGAGGGCCAGGATCAGCTCCTGGAAAGTGGCCGGGCGTCGTGAAGCGGCTCCGGAACCCATGTCAGCATCCCCCGGGGCCGCGACGGCGGCCTGATCCCTGCGAAGCGGAGCGCGAGTAGCGCGGCGTGCTCATTGCAGATGAACGTGACGCGAGCCCGCTCGGGCCGAATCTGGCCCCGTCCGGCGCGGTTGCCCGCGCGGCTCGCTGGTGCTCGGGTTCATGACTTGCGTCGCCGGTTTCGAGGTGGCCGGCAGTATAACTTTTGATACGCGCAATGTGCACGGCAGCGGATAGCAGCATCCGCGCCGGAGCGCGAAGAATTTTGGCAGGATGTTTAAAAAGCCATCCACAGCTTTTTCAACGCTGCAATCCGGAAAGTGTGATTTTCGGATCGCGAGCATTTTCAAGAACTTGCAGTTCTCGAAAATGGCGATGCAGTCATGCATCGCCTGGCAGGCTGCTGAAGAACAGAGTTTTTCAACAGCACTGCTAGTGCAGGCGCCGGTCGCCAGTGGCATGCTACGCCGCTTATCGAAAGCTCTGGCGACTGCCGGCGGGTTGCCCGAATCACGGGAGGAACCGACTGATGACCCCAGCCGAAGCCCTGCGCGAGATCAAGGACAACGAGGTCAAGTTCGTCGACCTGCGCTTCACCGACTCGAAGGGCAAGGAACAGCATGTCACGGTGCCGACGCGCGTCATCGATGACGACTTCTTCGAGGACGGCAAGATGTTCGACGGGTCGTCCATCGCCGGCTGGAAGCACATCAACGAGTCGGACATGATCCTGATGCCCGATGCGGAGACGGCGGTCATGGATATTTTCTCCGAGGATGCCACGCTTGTTCTGCGCTGCGATGTCATCGAGCCGTCGACCATGCAGGGCTATGCGCGCGACCCACGCTCGCTCGCGCGCCGCGCCGAGGCTTACCTCGAATCCACCGGCATCGCCGACGTTGCCTATTTCGGTCCCGAGAACGAATTTTTCGTTTTCGACGACGTGCGCTGGGGCGCGGAGATGAGCGGAGCGTTCTACAAGATCGATTCCAGCGAAGCCGGATGGAATTCCGAAAAAGTGTACGCTGACGGCAACTTCGGCCATCGGCCGGGCATCAAGGGCGGCTACTTCCCGGTGCCGCCGGTCGATTCGTTGCATGATTTGCGCTCGGCAATGTGCCAGGCGCTCGAGGACATGGGCGTGCTGACCGAGGTCCATCATCACGAGGTCGCGACCGCCGGCCAATGCGAAATCGGCGTGGCGTTCAACTCGCTGCTCAGGAAGGCGGACGAGGTACAGATTCTCAAGTACGTAGTCATGAACGTGGCACAGAGCTACGGCAAGACCGTGACCTTCATGCCGAAGCCGGTGGTCGGCGACAACGGCAACGGCATGCACGTGCACCAATCGCTGTCGAAGGGCGGCAAGAACCTGTTCACGGGTGACGGCTACGGCGGGCTGTCCGAGACGGCACTTTATTACATCGGCGGCATCATCCGCCACGCGCGCGCGCTCAATGCGTTCACGAATGCGAGCACCAACAGCTACAAGCGTCTCGTGCCAGGCTTCGAAGCGCCCGTGAAGCTCGCCTATTCGGCGCGCAATCGCTCGGCATCCATCCGCGTGCCGTACGTCGCCAATCCGAAAGCGCGGCGCATCGAGGTGCGCTTTCCCGATTCCTCCGGCAACCCGTATTTTGCGTTCTCGGCCATGATGCTGGCCGGGCTCGACGGCATCCAGAACAAGACCCATCCCGGCGACGCCATGGACAAGGACCTCTACGACCTGCCGCCGGAAGAGGCGAAGGGTATCCCTGAAGTCTGCTACTCGCTCGAGCAGGCGCTCGAGGAACTGGACGACGACCGCGGCTTCCTCACCGCGGGCGGTGTGTTCTCCGACGATCTCATCGACGCTTACATCAAGATCAAGATGGAAAACGTCACGCGGCTTCGCATGACCACGCATCCGGTCGAGTTCGACATGTATTTTAGCCTGTGACGCGCCAGGAGAACGGCCGGCGTCTTTGATTGCCGCCGGCCGCGCGCTATCCTGTCCGCATGTGGTACCGCATCGCCCTGTTGTTCGCCACGGCGCTCGCGCCGGTGCATGCCGCAACCCTCTACAAGTGGGTCGACGAGAACGGCACGCTGCACTTTTCGGATCAGCCACACCCCGGCGCCGAGGTGATCGAGCTCGAGGAAGCGCAGACGTTCGACGCCCCGGCCGTTCCTGAGCTTCCCGCTGCGGGCGAAAACGACGACGGCGACAGCGCTTTTCGCTACGACAGTCTTGTGATCGAAGCGCCGCGCGAGGGCCAGACGTTGTGGAATACCGGCGGCAACGTCAACGTAGCCCTTGCTCTCGTGCCGCGGCTGCGGCCCGGAGACGAGCTTCGCGTCTTCTATGACGGCAATCCCGTCGAGCGTCCGGAAGGCGGTCTTTCTTTTATGCTGACGGACGTTTTCCGTGGCACGCATACGCTGCGCGCAACCGCAGTCGACAGCGAGGACAACGTGCTTGCCGAGTCCAGTCTGGTGACGTTCTACGTCCACCAGACATCCATCGTCACGCCGGGAAGCTAGCAGATGCTGAAAAAGCC
>JACDCP010000018.1 GCA_013817465.1 Gammaproteobacteria bacterium
GTCGGCAACACGACCAAGGCCGTGACCAAGGGCTATGCGATCGGCTCCGCGGGTCTCGCCGCCCTCGTGCTGTTCGCCGATTACAGCCACGAGCTGGCGGCACATGTGGCGGATACGGACGCGGGAAGCGTCGAAGCGGCGACCACTTTCGTCCTGTCCGATCCGCTGGTGCTGGTCGGCCTGTTCATCGGCGGTCTCGTGCCCTATCTCTTCGGCGCGCTCGCGATGGAGGCCGTCGGCCGCGCCGCCGGCTCGGTCGTCAACGAAGTCCGCCGGCAATTCCGCGAGATACCCGGCATCATGCAGGGCACGGCGAAGCCGGACTATTCGCGGGCCGTGGACATGCTCACGAAGTCGGCGATCAAGGAAATGATCCTGCCGTCGCTCCTGCCGGTGCTGGTGCCGCTGATCGTCGGCCTGCTGCTGGGGCCGAAAGCGCTCGGCGGCCTGCTCGTCGGTACGATCGTCACCGGCCTGTTCGTGGCCATCTCCATGACCACGGGCGGCGGCGCCTGGGACAACGCCAAGAAATACGTCGAGGACGGCAACTTCGGCGGCAAGGGCTCGGAGGCGCACAAGGCCGCGGTGACCGGCGACACGGTCGGCGATCCCTATAAGGATACCGCGGGGCCGGCCATCAATCCGCTCATCAAGATCATCAATATCGTCGCATTGCTGATGGTGCCGTTGCTGTAGGACAGACTTCAGTCCGCCTCCCGCGGCGAGTTAAACCCGCCTGCGGCGGAGGATAGGCAATACGGCGTGAACGGCGATGTCCGCTTGGGCGCGCGCCTTTCGCAGCCATTCGGACAGCACCTCGGCCTGCTGCTCCGCCATCAGCCGCCGGCGAATTTCCGGTGCCGCATCCCCGAGCGGCATCGATCGCCCGGGCTCGAATGCGCTGACGCGCACGACGTGGAACCCGTAATCGCTTTTCACCACCGGCCCGATCTCGCCCGGCTCCAGCGCGAATACCGCATCGTCAAAGGCCGGCGTGTGCCTGCCGCGAGCGAATACGCCGAGGTCGCCCCCGGGCGGATCGAAAACCACACTGCGGACGGCCGTATGTCTCCGTAAGGCGGACTTGCAGGCCGGACTTACAGGCAATTTTTTAGGGCAGACACTATAGGGCGGACTTCAGTCCGCCTCGCGGGTTGAAGCCCGCCCCACACGGTCCGTTGCCTGGCGGGTTGAAATCTACATGAGTGGTTGCGGCCGGCCCGTGACGTATCCCTGGACGAAATCCACGCCCAGCTCGCGCACGGCGGCAAATGCGTCCTGGTCCTCGACCTGCTCCGCGACAACCTGAAACCCCAGCGTCCGCGCCAGCTTGATCATGGCCGTGACCATGGCTTGATTGACGCTGTTCTGCTGCAAATCGCAGATCAGTGAGCCGTCGAGCTTCAGATAGTCCAGGCCCACGTTCTTGAGGTTCGCAAACGAGCCGAGCCCGCTGCCGAAGTCGTCGAGCGCGAAGGCGCAGCCCATGCTGTGCACGACATCGACGAAACGCCTGGCGAGGCCCAGGTTGGTGACCACCGATACCTCGCTCAGCTCGAAGCAGATCTGTGCAGGGCGCACATCGCTGCGGTCCAGGCACTCGACCACGAAATCGAGAAACGAAGCGTCGCCGAGCGTCTGCCCGGAGAGATTGATCGCACAGCTTCGACCCTCGGGCAGCTTGAGCGCGCCCCGGCCGATCGCGCTCAATGCCGTCTGCACGACCCAGCGATCGATGTGGTTGGTCAGGTGGTAGCGCTCCGCTGCGCGCAGAAACTCGCCCGGCAGCACATGCCGGCCGGCCTCGTCGTGCATGCGCAGCAGAATCTCGGCCGCCGGCCCCGTCTGCCGCTGCCCGGCCAGCGACAGGATCGGCTGGACGTAGAGCTCGAATCGGTCTTCCTTGAGGGCGTTTTGCAAGCGCTGCAACCACTGGATTTCGCCGCGCTGCCGTGCCGCCGCCTCGTCGCGGGCCGAGTAGACGTGCACGCGCCCGCGACCCTGCTGCTTGGCGACGTAGCAGGCGGAATCTGCAGCGCTCACGGCGTCCTCGATGGAGCCGCTTTCGCGGCTGATTTCGACCAGGCCGATGCTGACACCGACATTGAAGATCTTGTCGCGCCAGACAAAGCGGTAATCGCGGATCGAGGCGCATACGTCATCGGCGATCCGGCGCGCCTTGTCGAGCGGGCAGCCGATGAGCAGCATGCCGAACTCGTCGCCGCCGATACGCGCAACCGTGTCCGAGTCACGCACCTTGTCTTTGATGAGCGCCGCGACCTCGCGCAGCATACTGTCGCCGGCCATGTGGCCGCAGGTATCGTTGACGACCTTGAAACGGTCGAGGTCGAGATAGCAGAGCACGTGGCCCGAATCGCCGGCGTGCGCCGACTGGAGGCTTTCCTCGAGCCGCCGCTCGAACTCGCGGCGGTTGGTCAGACCGGTCAGGGCGTCGTGCGTCGCCTGATAGGACATTTGTCGCGCGAGCCCGCGCAGCTCCGTCACGTCGTGCAGCACGACCACGGCGCCGGAAACCTCGCCGTTCACGTCGCGCTGGGGCGAGGCGGTCAACTCCACCGAATATTCTTCGCCGCCGTTACGCGCTAGCAGCAGAGCGCGCCGGCCCAGGTTGACACGGCGCTTCTCTCGCAGACAGGCGCCGACCGGATCGCCGAGCGACTTGCGATCCGTCTCGTCGACCAGGCTGATGATGTCGTTGAGCGTCTTGCCAATCGCCGCAGCAAGGCTCGTGCCAGTGAGATGCTGGGCCGCCGTATTCAGGTAGTCGATGCGCCCGCTCGCATCCGCAGTAATGATGCCTTCGCCGATCGACTCCAGCGTGGTCTCGGCCCGGCGTCCGGCCCGGAGGGACGCCGGCTGGCCGTTGGTCGTCGAAGCGACGCTCAGGATGGCGGGCGCCCCCTCGAACACGACTTTCGCGCTGCGCACGGCGGCCTCGTGCATCCGGCCGCGAGGGTCTACGAGCGTGAGCTCGAACTGGCGCGCGGCCTCATCGCCGGCAAGCTGTCCGCGGATACCCTCCAGTATCCAGCGGCGCAGCGCTGGGCGCACGAGGTCCACGACCGGCCGGTCCTTGAGCGACCCCGAGCCGAACCAGTCGACTGCGGCCGGGTTGGCGTACAGCACCTGCTCGCGATGCAGGATCACCATCTCCGGTACGCTGTCCGCGAGGGCATGCACCAAGCCCTGGCGCTCCCTGAGGCGCTCCTGCCTCTCGCTCAGCTCTTCGAACAGCGTGTTGACCGTCATGCCGAGGCGCGACACCGAGTCGCCTCCGTTCGAGGCGGCCACGCGCCGCTCATAGCGACGATCCCGCGAAATGCGGCTGATCTCTTCGTTCAGGCGGGCGATGCGGTTGGCATATCGATGCTTGATGAGCAAGAAGAAAAGGACACCCAGAGCGGCTGCGATGGTTGCTGTTGTTATTATTATTCCAGTCCCCAGCATTTAAGCGCTTACCTCCCCTCGCAGGAAGATGCACCCCTGCATCGTCTGGCAGGCTGCCAAAAACGTCCTTTTTCCGGCAGCCTGCCAGCTACGTCTTCTCATACACGCTCGCACCACGTTGGCGGAACTCGGCGGCCTTCCCGGCAAGGCCCGCGCGAACGGCGTCTTGCAGGTCGCCGACGCCGTGCTCGCGCGCGTAATCGCGCACGTCCTGGGTGATTTTCATGGAGCAGAAATGCGGGCCGCACATGGAGCAGAAGTGCGCCAGTTTGTGCGCTTCCTTCGGCAAGGTCTCATCATGGAAAGCGCGCGCTTTTTCCGGATCGAGGCCGAGGTTGAACTGATCGTCCCAGCGAAACTCGAAGCGCGCCTTCGAGAGCGCGTTGTCGCGAAGCTGCGCGAGCGGATGCCCCTTGGCCAGGTCCGCCGCATGCGCCGCGATCTTGTAGGTCACGATACCTTCCCGCACATCCTCTTTGTCCGGCAGCCCCAGATGTTCCTTCGGCGTGACGTAGCACAGCATCGCCGTGCCGTACCATCCGATCTGCGCCGCACCTATCGCCGAGGTGATGTGGTCGTAGCCGGGCGCGATGTCGGTAGTCAGGGGCCCCAGCGTGTAGAACGGTGCCTCGGAGCAGGCATCGAGCTCGCGATCCATGTTCTCGCCGATGAGCTGCATCGGCACATGGCCGGGGCCCTCGATCATCACCTGCACGTCGTGCTGCCAGGCGATCTTCGTCAGCTCGCCCAGAGTCCGGAGCTCCGCGAACTGCGCATCGTCGTTGGCATCGGCGATGCACCCTGGCCGCAGGCCGTCGCCAAGCGAGAACGAAACGTCATAGGCGCGCATGATTTCGCAGATGTCCGCGAAGCGCGTGTATAGAAAGCTCTCTTCATGGTGCGCCAGGCACCACTTGGCCATGATCGAGCCACCGCGCGAAACGATGCCGGTGAGACGCTTCGCGGTCAGCGGCACATAGGCGAGCCGCACGCCGGCGTGGATGGTGAAATAGTCCACGCCCTGTTCCGCCTGCTCGACGAGCGTATCGCGGTAGATATCCCAGCTCAGCTCCTCGGCCCGGCCGCCGACCTTCTCCAGCGCCTGGTAGATCGGCACCGTGCCGATCGGCACCGGCGAGTTGCGCAGGATCCATTCCCGCGTCTCGTGGATATGCTTACCCGTGGAAAGGTCCATCACGGTGTCGCCGCCCCAGCGCGTGGCCCATACCATCTTCTCGACCTCCTCGGCGATCGAGGAGCTCACGGCCGAGTTGCCGATGTTGGCGTTGATCTTGACGAGAAAATTGCGCCCGATGACCATCGGCTCGAGCTCGGGATGATTGATGTTCGCGGGAATGATCGCGCGGCCGGCGGCGACTTCGTCGCGTACAAACTCGGCCGTCAGACGTTCCGGCAGGCGGGCGCCAAAGCCCTGGCCCGCGTGGCGCGCGAGCAGCCCCGCGGCTGCATAGCTCGCGCGCAGCTCGTCGAAGCGCTGGGCTTCGCGAATCGCAACATATTCCATCTCCGGCGTGACGAGGCCGCGGCGAGCGTAATGCATTTGCGTGACACTGCCCCTGCCGAGCGCCCGGCGAGGGCCGCGCGCCGGCGTAAAGCGCACAGTCGCAAGCTTGCCGTCCGCGAGCCGCGCGCGACGGAATGCCGAGCTCGGCGCCGCGAGTGCTTCGGAGTCCGCACGCTCCTCGATCCACGCCGCACGCAATGCCGGCAGACCATGCTCGAGATCGATCTCCGCAGTGGCATCGGTATATGGACCGGAAGTGTCGTACACCGTCAGCGATGGATTCTGCTGCGCGCCGAAGGCTGCGGGCGTGGGGCTCTGGGCGATCTCGCGCATGCCGACGCGCAGGTCAGGCCGGCTGCCTTGCACATAGACCTTGCGCGAAGCCGGCAACGGCGCAATCGCCGCCATGCCGGATCGTGAGTTTTTCCTCAGCCATTCCCTAGGGTTTGCGCTCATAGCACACCTTTATCAGTCACGGTGCACCCTGCGCGGGCACACGGGTTTTCGGGGGATTCGTTAGCCACGCTGATGCGCGGATCGCGTGAGACTGCTTATACCCGAAGACACGGTCAAGGATATCGCATGGGCCCCGCGCATCACGGGCGGATTCACCATAATGCTAGCAGAGCTCTGAATAAGTCCATCCTGGACTTTTCAGAGACGGAAAGCGAAAAGCGTACCCCCCATTGACTATGACGCTTTCCTGACATTTTCGCGATCTGCGAAAATGGCGGTACATCCCTGTACCGCAGGGAACCTCTGAGGAAATCAGAGGTTCCCTTGTCAGGTCGTGGCAAACTCCGTAGGCTCCGGAGCCTATTGTCGCGACAGTCCGACACACCGCAATGAATATCGAATCGGCGCGCAGGCAGATGGTCGATCAGCAGATCCGCGCCTGGGATGTGCTCGACGAGCGCGTGCTCGATGCGATGCTCGACGTGCCGCGCGAACACTTCGTGCCGCCAGCTTATCGCGGGCTGGCCTTCGCCGACATTGAAATCCCGATCGGCCACGGCGAATTCATGATGGCGCCCAAGGTCGAGGGCCGACTGTTGCAGGCCCTCGAGCTCACGCCTGCAGATAGTGTGCTCGAAATCGGCACCGGCAGCGGGTTTTTGTCAGGCTGCATCTCGAAGCTGGTGAAATCGGTCACGAGCATCGACATTCGGGCCGTGTTCACGGACCACGCCGGGCAGAGCTTGCGCAGTGCGGGCTTCGGCAATGTCGTGCTCGAGACCCGGGACGCCATGCAGCTCGACAGGCAACGGCGTTTCGACGCTATCGCCGTCACCGGCTCGTTGCCGGTTTACGATGAACGCTTTCAACGCGCATTGAGCCCGGGCGGCCGCCTGTTCGTCATTGCAGGCTCGCTGCCGGTCATGGAAGCCCTGCTCGTGAGACGGTCGGGCGAGGACGAATGGACGACCGAAAGCCTGTTCGAGACCGCCATCCCGCCACTGGTCAATGCTCGTAGACCGGCGGGGTTTATCTTCTGAAGCGGATTTCGCGGCAGACGGAATGTGCGGCGGGACGGCCGGTGCAACCATACCGGGCGCACATGGTCCCTAGCAGGGCCGACTGCCCATTGGCTGTGTTCATTTCTGGCGGTTTAGTGATATAGTTCACTAAAACACTTGCAACCTGATCCGCGCGCGGATCATCAATTCTCGAGTGAATGAGCAATTGAAGGAATTGGCGCCATGTCCCGTTCGAAGAATCTCACCGCCTTTCTGACCGCTGGCCTGCTTGGCGTGCAGGCCGCGCCGGCCGAAGACCTTGGCGACGCGTACGAGCGAGCCGTGCAGAGCGACCCCCTGTTGCGCGAAGCGGAAGCCAACCGGCTGGCTGCGCTGGAGGCCAAGCCGCAGGCGCGCGCGCTGCTATTGCCACAGGCCAACTTCATCGCCTCCAGAGCCGAGCAGGACCAGGAGGGCGATCAATTGCAACTGGATTTCGAGACCGATGAGCAGAATCCGACTCTTGTGCCCCTCAATCTGGAGTCGGATATCTCCCAGACGGGCTTGACCCTGGAAATCCAGCAGACCATTTTCCGCTGGGATCAGTGGGTCGCGCTCCGGCAGGCCGATTCCGCGGCGGCTCAGGCGGAAGCCAACTATCGGGCGGCGCAGCTCGACCTCATGACAAGGGTAGCGCAGCGTTATTTCAACGTGCTGGCCGCCCGCGACACCCTGGAATCCGAGGAGGTGGCCAAGGAATCCATCGCGCGGCAGCTCGAGCAGGCCGAGAAGCGCTTCGAGGTCGGCCTCATTGCGGTCACGGACGTGGAGGAAGCGCAGGCCGCCTACGATCAAGCGGTTGCCGCGCAGATCGCAGCGAGCCGCTCCCTGGCCACGGCCCGCGAGTTGTTGCGCGAAATCACCGGCGAATACTTCGCCGACCTCGCGGCACCGGGCGAAGACATGCCGCTCGAACCGCCGGTCCCGGCGAGCGAGGAAGAATGGGTCGCGATTGCCATGGATCAGAATCTGACTCTGATTTCGAGCCGGCTCGGGGCGGATATCGCCCGCGAGCAGATCAAGCTCCAGCGCGCGCAGCATTTTCCGACTCTCGATCTCGTCGCGTCGAGAAACGAGTTCACGAGCGACGGAGACCGATTTTTCAACAATCAGCTCATACCGGAAGATCAGGACTTCTCGACCGACACCATCTCCCTGCAGCTCAATTTCCCGATCTTCAGCGGCGGCCTCACCTCCTCGCGCGTGCGCGAGTCGGTGTACCGCCACCGGGCGGCCAAGGAGCAGCTCGAACGGGTCGCCCGTGAAACGGAGCGGCTGGCGCGCGACTCGTACCTGGGCGTGCTGACCGGCATATCGCGGGTCCAGGCGCTCGACCAGGCCGTCGAGTCATCCAGCACGGCGCTCGAAGCCACGGAAGCCGGCTTCGAGGTCGGCACGCGTACCACCGTCGACGTCCTCCTGGCGCGCCGCAATCTGCTTGCGGCGCAGACCAATTACGCGCGGAGCCGCTACGATTACCTGCTGAACCTGCTGCAGCTCAAGCAAGCGGCGGGCACGCTGACCGCAGACGACATCAGTCAGGTCAATAGCTGGCTCGAGGAGGGCGAAGAGCCGCAGATCGGGCAGGCGGTCGAGGTGCCGGACCCGGGCGGCTCCGAAAGCTGAGGGCGGACATTCCTGAGCTTCGAAAGAAAATCAGGAATGTCTCCTTTTCCGGCCCGGCACCTAGATCAGCGGATCGACCAGCTCGATGAGACGCTCCAGCGCGCCGCGATTGGCGCGCACGGTTTCCAGGCCGGCGTTGCCGTCACGCTCGCGCAGGGCCGGATCCCTGAAATAACGCAACAGCGCGGCGGCCAGCTCAGTGTGGTTTCTGACGACGCGGGCGGCGCCCTGTTCGATCAGCAGGGCGGCGATTTCCTCGGCATTGAAAGTGTACGGTCCCGTGAGCACCGGGAGGGCCAGCGCGGCCGGCTCGAGCAGATTGTGGCCGCCGACAGGCACCAGGCTGCCGCCGACGAAGGCCACATCGGCGGCTGCATAGAAGACCGGCAGCTCCCCCAGCGAGTCGCCCAGGAACACCGGCGTCGCGGGATCGCAGGTTCCGCCGCTGCTGCGTGTGACGAAGCGGAAACCCCGCGCGCGCAGCAGCGCTGCAACATCGCCGAACCGGTCGGGATGCCGTGGGACGAGCATCAGCAGCGCATCGTTTACGTCGGCGCGAAGCCGGACGAAAGCATCCAGCACTTGCCCTTCCTCGGCTTCGTGTGTGCTCGCGGCAATCCACACCGGCCGCCCGGGCGCGTGCAGCGCGCGAAGCCGGCGCCCATCCTCGACGACCGACGCCGGCAGCTCGAAATCGAACTTTATGTTGCCGGTTACGTGCGTCCGGGCCGCATTCGCACCGAGCGAACGGAAGCGCTCCGCATCCTTTTCGCTCTGCGCGGCGATGACGATCCCGTGCGACAGCGCCTCGCGAAACAATCCGAGCAGGCGCCGGTACTTGTGCACCGAGCGGGGCGAAATGCGCGCGCTCGCAAGCACGAGCGGCACGTTCCGCCGGCCGCATTCGTGATACAGATTCGGCCACAACTCGGTCTCCAGGACGATCGCCAGCTTCGGTTGGACGCGATCGAAAAACCGTCGCACGGCGCGCGGCAGGTCGTAAGGTGCATAGCTGTAACAGACGGAATCGCCGAACTTTGCCTGCGCAGTCTCGAGGCCGGTGGGAGTCACTGTGGTCAACACCATCGGCGTGTCCGGATAGCGTTGCCGCAAAGTCTTGACCAGCGCTGCCGCGGCCTGCACCTCGCCCACCGAGACGGCGTGGATCCAGATGCTCGGCTCGTCGAGACGACATTCGCCGTAGCCCAGGCGCTCCCCGAAACGTTGCCAGTACGCACGGTTGCCGAAGCCGCGCCAGAGCAGGAAGCCGAAGGCCACCGGCGCGAGCAGATAGGAAAGTATGACGTAAGCGAAGCGCACTTGACGGCGAACTCAGAGGCCGCGCATGGCCTCGAGCATGGCCGTCGTGGAGCGCCCCGCGTGATAGCCGAGCACGCGGACCTCGCCGCCGTTGTCGCGCACGCAATCCCCGCCCGCGATGTCCTGCGCGACGTAATCCCCTCCTTTCACCAGCACGTCCGGCAACACCTCGCAGATGAGCTTCTCCGGCGTTTCGCCGGCAAAGGAAACCACCCAGTCGACTGCCGCGAGACCGGCGAGCACCGCCATGCGATCCGCAAGCGGATTGACCGGACGCCCGTCGCCCTTGAGATGGCGGACAGAGGCATCGTCGTTCACTGCCACGACCAGCCGGTCGCCGAGCGACTTGGCTTCCTCGAGGTAGGCGACATGTCCGGCGTGCAGAATATCGAAGCAGCCGTTGGTCATGAGCACGCGCTCGCTGCGCGCCTGGGCCTCGCGCACGAGCATCACGAGCTCCTCTTGGGTGACGAGCCCGCGCCCGCCTTTGCCGCGCTGGTGCAGTTCGCGCCTGAGCTCCGAGGGCGTAACGCTGGCAACGCCGATCCTGCGCACCACGAGCCCGGCGGCGAGATTGGCCAGGGCTGCAGCGTCTGCCGCGGGCAATCCCGCAGCCAGGCTCGCTCCCAGCAGCGCGATGACCGTGTCGCCGGCACCCGTGACGTCGTAGACTTCGCGCGCCTCGGCCGGCAACTGCAGCGGCTCGGCGCCGCGTGCGATCAATGTCATGCCGCGCTCGCTGCGCGTGACGAGCAGAAACTCGATCCCGAGCTCCTCACGCAATGCTTCACCCCGCGCAACGAGTTGCTCGTCATCGACGCAATGCCCGACGACTGCCTCGAACTCGCCCAGGTTGGGCGTGAGCGCGCTGGCGCCGCGGTAACGACCAAAGTCCTCGCCTTTCGGATCCACCAGGATGCGCTTGCCGGCGCGGCGGCCGAGCGTGATGAGGTCGGCAACACCATCGAGCGCACCTTTGCCGTAGTCGGAGAGAATGACGACGTCGGCGGCAGCCAGCGCAGCCTCGAAAGCGCCGGCGATGGAACCCAGCGGCGCGGTACCGAACGCTTCTTCCTGGTCCAGCCGGATGAGCTGCTGGTTACGGCTGAGCACGCGCAGCTTGGTGATGGTCGGCGCAGCTTTCGTGCGCACGAAGCGGCAGTCGACGCCCTGACCGGAGAGCATTCGCTCCAGTCGATCGGCCCCCGCATCGTCGCCGGTCAATCCGGTCAGCGTCGTCTGCACGCCCAGAGCCGCCAGGTTCGCGGCCACGTTGGCTGCGCCTCCCGGCCGGTCTTCGGAATCGCGCACACGCACCACCGGCACGGGCGCTTCGGGTGAAATGCGCGCCGTGAGACCGAACCAATACTGGTCCAGCATGATATCGCCGGCTACCAGCACGCGCGCGCCGGAAAACGTGGGAACGGACAGCGTCATGGACGGCACCGGATGCGAGCCCGGCCGCATGGTAGCACGGCGTCCGCGCGTCTCCCCGCGGCTGCTAAACTGCATCGGTCTCATCGCCGCGGCAGCCGAGTGTCCGATCCGAAAGCAGCTTTCCACGAATTTCTAGCGCCGCGTTTCTGGCTGGTCTGGCTCGGCCTCGCTGCACTGCGCGCCGCAAGTCTGCTACCCTTCGGCGCCCAGATATGGCTCGGCCGGCGACTCGGAGCCCTCCTCTACCGGTTGCTCGACACCCGTCGCGAGATTGCGCGCCGTAACATCGGGCGCTGCTTCCCCGGGCTCGATGACGGCGCGCAGCTGGCTTTGCTGAAGCGGCACTTCGGCTCACTCGGCATCGGTGTCTTCGAGACGGCTCTGGCCTGGTGGGCGAGCGACGCGCGTCTCGCGGCCCGCATGAATGTCACGGGCCTCGAGCATCTCGAACTTGCGCTCGCGCGTGGCAACGGTGTCATTCTCCTGAGCGCGCATTTCACGGCCATGGATCTCGGCGGTCGCATGCTTGGCGAGCGCATCGCGTTGGACGTTTTGTACAGGCCGCTCGGACATCCTCTGTTCGATGAGGTCATGCGTCGCGGCCGTCTGCGCGCGGCGCGCAAGATGTTCACGAAAGGCGATCTGCGCGGGATGCTCAGGAGCCTGCACGAAGGGCGCGCCGTCTGGTTTGCGCCGGATCAGGCGCATAGCGGCCCGAACAGCGTCCTGGCGCCTTTTTTCTCCATCCCGGCGCCGACCAATACTATCGCCTCGCGCATCGCCGCCAAGAGCGGCGCCGCGGTGATACCGTTCTTTCCGCTGCGCGAGCGCGACGATCGCAATTACCATCTGTTGATCCTGCCGGCCCTGGAGAATTTTCCGGCGCCGCAGCCGGAAGTCGATGCGGCGCGCATCAACGCGCTGATCGAAGAGCAGGCGCGCATTGCACCCGAGCAATATCTGTGGATTCATCGCCGATTTAAAGGGAGCCCGGGTTATTCCGGCGAGCCGGCCATGTATTCCATGAAGCGGCAGCCGCTGTATCGCTTCGTCGGTCCGCGCTACTGGTCGCTCTGGCTCGGCATCGGCGCGCTCCGGTTGCTTGTGCTGTTCCCGTATCGATGGCAGCTCGTCTTTGGAAGGCGGCTCGGTGGCTTCATGCACGCGACCATGCGTCGGCGGCGCGACTATGCTTCGAGAAACATAGCCGTATGCTTTCCGGATCTCGACGAGGCGGCGCAGCGCTCCCTCGTCCGGTGTCACTTCGCCTCGCTGGGCATGTCGCTCTTCGAGACGGGATTTGCCTGGTGGGCGCCTCTGGCGCGCCTGCGGACGCTCGGGCACCCGGAAGGCCTCGAACATCTGCATGCGGCGCTCGAGCGGGGCCGGGGGGCCATTCTGCTGACCGGGCATTTCACGACGCTCGAGCTGTCCAGCCTGCTTCTCACTCAACTCGCGCCACCGCTCGATGCAGTTTACCGGAAGAACGAGAATCCGCTGCTCGACGAGATTACGCGGCGTGGCCGCGAGCGCGGCGCGCAAGAAACCATCCCGAAGGAGAGCGTCCGCAGCATGCTCAAGACGCTTCGCCGGAAAAAAGCGCTCTGGTATGCGCCGGACCAAAGCTACCGGCGCAAGCAGTCGGCGCTGGTGCCCTTCTTCGGCGAGCCGGCAGTCAGCAGCACGGCGACCTCGCAGCTCGCGCGCCTGAGCGGCGCGCCCGTGGTGCCGTTCCTGCCGTTGCGCCGCGCCGACGGTTCCGGCTACCGATTGATCCTGTTGCCGGCGCTCGAGGGCTTCCCGAGCGACGACGCCGTAGCGGATACGCTGCGCTTTCACCGCCTGCTCGAGGGGCATATCCGGACGGCGCCGGAGCAGTACTACTGGGTTCACCGGCGTTTTAAGGGCCGACCGCCGGAGTATCCGGATATCTATACGTAAATCACTTCACCGGGCGTGCCGCAGGCAACCGCGCACCGGGTCGTCGGCGCGCTGCGCAAAATGGGGACATTCCTGATTTTGCCGCACAGGTACGGACCAGACATCGATGCGAAATCAGGAATGTCCCCGCGCGTAGGCCCGCCGCAGCGACTCCCTGTCGCCTGCAGTCACGGCCATTCGCGTATCCTCCCGGCCGATCTTGCGCAGTGAACGATCGAGACGCGCCAGATTCGCCTGCCGCCAGCCGCTGCCTGCGCCGCGCAGCCTGCCGCGGTCGAAATCGAGCAGAAAGACCTTCCCGGTCTCGTCGACGAGCAAATTGTGCGCCGTCAGATCGGCATGATAGACACCCGCATCGTGAAACTTTCGGACGCAAGTCCCGACTCGCGCCCAGATGTCCGCCGGAGCCGTGCCGTTTGCGAGTCGTCGCGACAACGGATCGGCGCCGGCGATGCGCAGCGTGATCAGATCCACCGTATAAGCAGGCCCGTGGCGACGGTAACGCGCCGCGACCGGCCGCGGCACAGGCAGCTCCGCAGCATGCAGCCATTGCAGCAGCCGCCATTCAAGAAACGAGCGCGTTCGGTCCGCGCCCTGCCAAAGATAGTGATCATCGAAAAGCCGGCCGACCACTCCACCCCGGCGATAGTGACGCAGTGCCCAGTCCCGCGAACCGGCGTGCACGAAAAAAACGGTGCCGCGACCCGCGCTCGCCACGCTCAGCGCGTCACGGGCCCGCCAGTGCCCAAGCGAAAAAAACTCGTCACGAAAATCCGGCGACAAATCAGGATCGAACAGGATCTCGCCGCTGTCTATGGCGCGACGGCTTTCGCGCGGCACTGGTGTAAAATCGGCGGTCGGGATCACGAACGAGCCTCAAACATGCTGGCGACCTATACACGCGAACAGATCGAGTCGGCGGGAAAGCACGGCATTTCCGACGCGCTCGAGCGCGGCAGCATCGTGCATTTCCCTGATTGCCCGATCGAGCTGCCGCCGACCGGCGACCTCGAGTTTCTGCGCGAGCGCCTGCCTGAGCAGCTCAAGCTCAAGAACATCAGCTACCATCCCGAAGCCGACCGCGTGCGCGGCATCGAGGGCGATCCCGCCATCGTCACGCGGGTGCATCGCATCCTTACCGGCCACAGCCGGCGGGTCGAGGCGTTTCTCCAGCGCATCATTCCTTCACTCGCCCGCGACTGGACGGTCGGCACTGTGAGCTTCCGGCCCATCGAGGAACAGGGCCGAAATCTCGACCCGCATGCCAGCAACGAGCTCGTGCACATCGACGCCGGCGCCTACGGCGCCACAAACGGCGATCGCATCTTCCGCTTCTTCGTCAATGTCCATCCGCACGAAGATCGGGTCTGGGCCAGCAAGGGGCGATTTCCCGAGCTGTACGAAAGATATGGCCACGAAGCAGGCATCGACGTCTCGCAGAGGCGGCTCGCCGGGCTCGCGAAGGGTCCGCTCGATCACGCGCGGACCAGGCTTCTCCGTGGGCTCGAAAAAACCGGGCTGCCCATGGCGCGCATGCTGGACTCGAGCCCGTACGATCGCCTGATGCGTCGATTCCATAACTTCATGAAGGACACGCCGGCGTTCCAGCAGAGCATGGAAGGCCACGTCGACCTGCGTTTCAAGCCTTTCTCTGCCTGGATGGTGTTCACCGACATGGTCAGTCATGCGAGCGTCTCCGGCCGTTATGCGCTCGTCAACACGAATCTCGTGCCGCTGGCGAACTGCCGGCTTCGGGAGCTTGCGCCGTATAACATCCTCCAGGCTGCATGATCTGCCTCCATTCCGCCGCGAAAGGATGCATACACGCTATATGGCCTTCCGATCTCTGCCTCCGAGGCCTGCTCCGTTCGCCAGGGGGTGGGTAAACCTGTCGTCGATCACACGCAGGGTATCCTCGAACACCTGCGCAGGATCGATTCCGCGCAGGCAGCGGAAGTGGCCCAGCGGGCAAACGCGTTCGAAGCACGGGCTGCACTCGATCGCAAGGTACTTGATCGTGCGGGACTCCGTAAGCGGCGGCGTATAGGCAGGCGTCGACGAGCCGTACAGGGCGATGACATGGGTACCGACCGCGGCGGCGACGTGCATGAGCCCGGAGTCGTTGGTGACAACCACGTGTGCCATCGCCAGCAGGTCGATGGCGTCCTCGAGACGAGTCAGGCCGCAGAGATTACGGGAGGCTTCGAGGGCGTAGCCCGCGATGCGTTCGCCCGCAAGTCGATCGCGCTCCGAGCCCAGTATCCAGATTTCGCAGCCGACCCCGGCGAGTTGTTTCGCCAGCGCCCCGAAATGCTCGACCGGCCAGCATTTCGCCGGACCGTACTCGGCCCCCGGCAGAAGAGCGACAACAGGGCCGCGGGGGTCAAGGCCCAGGGTCTCGGCGAGGCGGGTCTGGTTTACCCGGTCGGTGTCCAGTCGCGGTGAGGAAACCGGTGGCGGCTCTGCATTCGCCGGCATCCCGAGCGCCGCGAAACGCGTGACCGTCGGCGTGATCGGCGCATCCTCGAGCTCGCGCCGATCGTTGATGAGCCCGTAACGCATTTCGCCCCGATAGCCGGTGCGCAGCGGAATGCGCGCGAAGTACGGCACGAGCGCCGCCTTGAACGAGCGTGGCAGCACGATTGCCTGCGCGTAGCGGTTCCGCAGGGCCCTGCCGAGCCGGAAGCGTCTGCCCAGCGCGAGCTCACCGTGACCGATTGGCGACTCGATGCCGGTGCGCACTTCGGGCATGCGCCGGATGATCGGGAGCGACCAGCGTGGCGCGAGAATGTCGATATCCTGGCCCGAGGTCCGGCGGGCCAGCAGCATGCAGAGCGCCTGCGCCATGACCATATCGCCGACCCAGGAGGGGCCCACGATCAGGATCGCCCCGTTCACGTGCGGGCGGGTTGCAGGCTGTTGAAAAACAGGCTTTTCAACGGCCAGCAAGCTCATCGAGATAAAGCCGGATGCCCTCCTCGACCGTGCTGAACGGTGCGTCGTAGCCCGCCGCGCGCAGCCTGCTCATATCGGCTTCGGTAAAGCTCTGGTAAGCGGACTCGAGCTTTTCCGGGAATGGCACGTAACGAATTCGCCCTCGACGGTGCCAGGCGATGACGGCGCGCGCGACTTCGTTGAAGCTCTGGCTGCGGCCCGTGCCGACATTGAAGATGCCCGACACGGCCGGGTTATCCAGGAACCACAGGTTCACGCGGGTGACGTCGCCGACATAGATGAAATCCCTTCTTTGCTCGCCATCGCCATATCCCCCGCTACCTGTGAACAGGCGCGCTTCACCGTCAGCGCGGACCTGGCGGTCGAAGTGGAACGCAACGCTCGCCATCTGGCCCTTGTGCTGCTCGCGTGGACCATAGACGTTGAAGTAGCGCAAACCGACGATCTGGCTGCGCGCCGAAGGCAGGGCGCGGCGCACGTATTGATCGAACAGCAGCTTCGAGTAGCCGTAGATGTTGAGCGGCCGCTCGAACGATTCTGCTTCGGCGAATTCCTGGCCGGAGCCATACACGGCCGCGGAGGACGCATAGATGAGCGGCAAATCGTGCTCCAGGCAATAGAGCAGCAGCTCCTTCGAATAATCGAAGTTGTTGCGCATCATATAGCGGCCGTCCCACTCGGTCGTCGTCGAGCATGCCCCCTGATGGAAGACGGCTCGGATGCCGCCGCCGAAGTCATCGCCTGCACGCAGCGCAGCGAGAAAATCGTCCTGGTCCATATAGTCGACGATTCGAAGATCGGTGAGATTGCGGAATTTGACGCCTTCCGTCAGGTTGTCGACGACGATCACCTCGGCGATGCCGCGCGCATTGAGTGCCGCCACCAGATTGCTGCCGATGAAGCCGGCGCCGCCGGTAACGATGATCATGGACGTTTCTTGCTTGTGCCTAGCCCGGGAACAATAGATCGATAAACTTCGAGATAGGCGTCGACCATGCGCTCAGCCGTGTAATGTCCTGCAGCTTCGCTCGCAGCGCGGCTCATCGCGTTGCGGCGGCCGTTGTCCGAATAAAGCGCAAGTATGGCATTTTTGAGCGCGGCGGGATTTGCCGGCGGCACCAGCAGCCCGTTCTCGCCGTGTGAGATCACGTCGGGAATGCCGCCGACGTCGCTCGCGACGACAGGCAGGGCAAAATCCAGCGCGTCGAGCAGGATTGAGCCGAGACCTTCCTGAAGGGAAGGGAAGGCGAACAGGTCGAAGGTCGACAGCCAGTCGCCGACGTGATCGGAAAAACCGATAAAGGACACATTCCGGAGCTTTTCGGCTTCGCCTCGCAGCAACGCTTCGTCCCGGCCCTCGCCGACGAATAAGAAATGAATGTCAGGATGGCTGACCTCGATGGCGCGCGCCGCCTGAATGAGAAAAAGCTGGCCTTTCGTGGCCTGATCCAGCGCGCCGATGTGGCCGACGACAAACTTCCCCGGGTAGCGCGCTCTCAGCCGCCGCACGTTGTCCGGGTCGCGCCGCAGCCTGCTCAGCGCGCTCGGAATGATGCGCGCATCCATGCCGTGCTGGTACGCCGCCAAGGTCCGGCGTACGGCTTGCGAGAGGCCAATTATCGCATCGGCATTACGATAGACGCGGCGCGTGAACCAGTCCGACCCGGGCGGATGGTTGACGCGACGCGTGACGACGTAGGGCGTGCGCGACAATAGCTTGCGCAGATAGCCCACGTGTACGGCACGGCCCTCATGTGCGTGCAGCAAGCGAGCGCCGCGGCTTGCGCGCAGCGCGTGCAGAAGGCTGCTGCCCACCGGGCGAATGCCGACTTTCGGCACTTCCGCCAGGCGCCTTTCCAGACCCGCTCCCGAGCGCAGCACAACCGCCTGGACAAACCCGTGCTCCGCGAGTCCCTTCACGAGCAGCTCGGTCTGTCGCTCTCCCCCCCGGAACCCCTTCGCCAGATTGACATGGCAGACATCGAAAAGAGCCAATCTAACGCTGCTCCGCGGCCCTGCGCTCCGCATACGGCTTCATATATTTGAAGAACACTCCGTTGGCATCCGACCAGGCGATGACGAGGCCCCGCCAACCGTCGAGGAATCCCAGCCGCAACACGTAGGTCCGAAAGAACGACCAGCCGGAACGGCAGAAGATGACTGCCGGCGAATGTACCGGTTGCGCAGCCTGGCGGCGCAATTCCGAGTAGCGATTCACCTTGACGAGAAACTGGCCGATCTCGCGCACCGCCAGATGTTCGAGTGCACCCTCGAGGCGCGCCGGCCGGCTGCCGCTGCCGAGCGCGATGTTTTCGTGCACGAGCGCGTCCGTATATCGGTGGCGTTCGCGGTGGTAGACGCGCGGCAACCAATCCATGCCCCAACCGCTGTGCCGCACGCGCTTGCCCATGAAGTAATTATGGCGATCGACGAAGTAAATCCGCGCCGGATCCTCGAGATCCGCCTGCGCCAGGCTCGTAACCAGCGCCTCGCTCGCGATCTCGTCGCTGTCGAGCATGAAGATCCAGTCATGGCCGGCGAGCGATGCCGCGTGATTCTTGGTCGGGCCAAAACCGGTGAATTCACCGCTCGCGAGCCTGACGTTGGCGAAGCGACGCGCGATGGCAGCCGTTTCGTCTGTCGAGCCGTTGTCGAAGACGATGATCTCGGCAAAGCCGGCCAGGCTGGCCAGGCAATCGGCAAGTGTTGCCGCGGCATCGCGGGTGATCATGACCGCGGACATCTCCCCGAGCGCCATGCGCGGCCGTCAGGGCTCGAAGTCCGTAAGCGTATAGAGCGCCCCGCAGTACGGACACTTGGCCTTGCCCGTCTCAGTCACCGGCAAATACACTTTCGGGTGTGAGTTCCACAGGTACTGGCCCGGCATGGGGCAATGCAGCGGCACATCGCTCAGGGTAACCTCATAGCGGGTTTTTGCGTTCGGCTGGATCAGGGGCTCGCCGGCCGTGCCCTGCCTGTCTTTCACGTAGCTGCTCCGCCAGAGGCCAAATCGCGATGCGTCGGGCATTATACGCTGAGGCTTGCGCTCCAGACGCGACGGGCACAGGCGGGGGAAAATGGGGACATTCCTGATT
>JACDCP010000205.1 GCA_013817465.1 Gammaproteobacteria bacterium
CTCGCCTGGCTGATGAGTCGTTTCCGGATCGCCCGGCATGTACTGAAAGGTATAGCCGAAGGACCAGTTGATGTTGCGTTCGCGCGGACGCACTTCGACCACGGACTGCTCGCTCGCGGGAGGCACGACTGCACGCACCTGCTTCGGCACTTCGGCAGCGACCCCGACGCGGTCCGTGAGCTCGAGCAGGATCTCGACCGGCGCCACGTATTCGTTGGTCACCACGAGCGCAGAGGCGCCATCGGCAGTTTTTTCGCCGCGCACAGTGACATTTGGATTTTTCGCGCGGCTCGCGAGCGGCTGCTCCTCGAACTTCGCGACATTGCCCGGGCGGCGGTCGGTATAAACCCAGTTGCCGTTCGCGTCTTTGTACTTGTAGGCTGACTGCGCCGACACCCCTGCCACAAGAGCCAGCAGCAGGCCGGCGGCGACGACGCGCCTCAGCCCGTTACTCCGCGGACGCCTTCGGCATTCTGCTCGGGTTGGACTCACCGAAATTCGTCCCCGGCCCCTCGATCTGCGGCGCGCACCGCACCGCAGTTCCAGCACGATTCGAAACTCGCGGCATTCGACTCGCCGCAGGAGGCGCAGTTCCAGCCCGGCCTGGCCACGGTTTCCGCAGAATCGGCCTCGAAGCGCGCGACGATTTCCCGCGCCTCCGTCTCATCGCAGGCCGGGACGCGGATTTCGACCGCGAACAGATGCGAGAATGCGCCGTAGGCGCGGTTCTGATGTTCACCGACGAGATATGCCTCGATGCCGGCCTGCTCGAGCAACCCGCGCAGCAGATGCGCCTCTATAGCATGAGCAGCCTTGTAAACGCGAACCGTGCGGGCAGAATCGGACATGACATCTCAATGAGCACGCATCTGATGTGGAGTCGCTTACTCCAGTCCCCAGATGTGAAAGTACTGATACTTCCCTTCCTCACAGTGACCCTGCGCCTGGAATCCCATGCCCGGCTTGTTCTTGACTCGCTGATGCACACTCTGTCCGCAGGCCTCGTCGGCGCCGTATCCCTGGCTGAAGTAAAGATATTCGCCTTCGCTATGGACATGATTTCCGTAAGTCGACCACTTCAGCTTCGAATCATCGGACTCGATGTTCCATCTTCGCGTGTCGGCTTCTCTCGCTTTGGCACTCACTTCGTTCACCAGCTCGTCGGTGATGTAACCCAGATCGATTTGCCCTGTGGCAATCTTTTGAGTCTCTTTCCTGATTTTGTCGATTCTTGCAGTCACGGGTTTTCCTTGCTGTTTTCCAGGCTGGCCGACGCCGATATTCTCTTCATCGGCAGACCCACCGCTTGGAAAGTGCGATGGTAACTTTTTCTACCACTTCGCGAAAAACAAGTCCCTCTGGGGAAGGCAAAAAGTCGGGCACAAACGTCACGTGCCCAAGCGACACATCGATGTAGCGAATTTCTTGCTCGTCAATGCTGTCTGCTTCTGCGCCAATAGCCAGCGCCGAAACGCAGATAGTAACCCACACTTTATACGTCGCATCACAGGCTATACTCCGAGTAATGGAACAGCAATTCAAGAAGTACAAAATTTCTTTTTGCGCACTGCTGGCTTTGCCAACATGTGCCTTGACCGCGGGATATGAGGCGGAGCGTGGAGCCATACTTGCGCGGGAAGCCGCCGTTGCCGCCAATGAGGATAACCTGACTGAAAACGAGAGATTCCAAACCCTGAGTGACTTGTATCACGATCACTTCATGCTGGAGTTTCCTGAGTACTACAATGAGTTACGCCGGAAGCATCGTTGGACAGATCACTCTCTGGAAGCAATCCGACGGCGCGAGCAAGACAGTTTGCGGGCATTAGAAATCATCTGCTCACTCAAGCGCAATAATCTTCGTGTCGCTGAGCGGCTCAACTACGATCTCTTGTTACGCTATTTCGAGGATATAACTGCCGAGCAACAGTTCAAAGATGAGTATCTCGTCGTCGATCACCTGGGAAGCGCACCGGAAACCGCCCTGCAGATGGTCGCATCCATGCCGGCAGAAACCGTCGCAGAGTATGAACGTATACTGGCAGCGCTACGAGGGTTGCCGACGCTTGTCGATCAGACCCTCGTGCTTCTGCAAGAGGGCCTGAAGCTGGGGGTCACGCCTCCGCCCACGGCATTGCGTAATGTGCCGCGTCGGATCGGCCTTTACCTCCACGACGATTCCGAGGCAAGTTCACTCCTTTCCGCATTCGAGCAAATACCGAAGAAGGTACCTGAATCAGAGCGGGAACGTCTGCGCGATACGGCTCGCGAAGAATTCGAGGCGACGGTCCGTCCAGCTTTGCAGGAACTTTACGCATACCTTCAGGAAATTTACTTGCCGCAGGCGCGTCGATCCATCGCCATGAAGGGTCTTCCTGACGGTAGAGCATGGTATGCGACGCGAGTACGACAACAGACGACGACCGATTTGACGCCGCTGCAGATTCATGAGCTCGGCCAGTCCGAGGTCAGGCGAATCCGGATGGAAATGGACCGCGTCATCGTTCAGAGCGGCTTCAAGGGAAGTTTTCCCGAATTTATTGATTTTGTCCAGACGGATCCGCGTTTCTTCTACGACACGCCAGAGGCGCTTATGAGGGGTTATCGGGATATCGCCAAGCGAGCGGATCCGAAGCTCGTCAAGCTGTTCGGGCGTCTTCCGCGCCTACCTTACGGCGTAATCCCGATGCCTGCCAATCGGTCCGAATCGCCCGTTACCATACTGCCTGCCTATTACATCGGTGGTTCAATGGCTGCGGCGCTACCGGGCCAGTTCATGGTGAATACCAGTGCGGTCGATCGCAGCCCCAAATGGGAGATGGAGGCTCTGACACTACACGAAGCAGTACCGGGTCATCATTTGCAGCAATCCGTGGCGCAGGAGATCGGGGAGCTGCCTTGGTTTCGAAACTTCGATGGAATGAGGATTGCTTTCGTCGAAGGTTGGGCTCTCTACGCGGAAAGCCTCGGCGCCGAGATGGCTTTTATGACAATCCGTACTCCAGGTTTGGTCAACTGAACTACGAGATGTGGCGCGCCATACGGCTCGTCGTCGATACCGGTATTCATGACTTCGGCTGGAGTCGGGCGCGGGCTATCGATTTTTTCAAACAAAATTCCGCTGAAAACGACCACGACATTGATGTCGAAATCGACCGATACATCATGACGCCTGGATACGCTCTGGCGTACAAGGTGGGCCAGCTCAAAATTGCGGAGCTGCGCACGCGTGCAGAGCAAAAGTTGGGAGACGAATTCGACATCCGGCCTTTTCACGATGTCGTGTTAGGCGCAGGTGCGGTGCCGCTCGATGTGCTGGAACGACGTGTCAACGAATGGATCGACGCACAAAGCATCAGCGAAAATTGACGAAGGACGCGACATTTCCGGGTACGAGAACAGCCATCCGACGCTCCATTATTTTACTCTGGCCGACTTCACTCGCCACACCGTATTGCCGACGTCATCGGCAACCAGCAGCGCGCCCGACCGGTCGATCGCCACACCAACCGGACGGCCAAGTGCCTCGCCGTCCGCATTGACGAAGCCGGTGAGCACATCCTCGGCTTCGCCGGCCGGCTGACCGCCGGAGAACGGCACGAAAATCACCTTGTAGCCGCTCCGCGGCTCGCGGTTCCAGGAGCCGTGCTGGCCGATGAAGGCTCCGCCCTGATGCCGCTGGGGCAACAAGTCGCCTTCATAAAAGACAAGCCCGAGCGAAGCGGTATGCGGGCCGAGCGCATAATCCGGAACGATCGCTTCAGCGACCAGCTCGGGTCGCGGCGGCTTTACCCTTGCGTCGACATGCTGGCCGAAGTAGCTGTACGGCCAGCCGTAAAAGCCGCCGTCCTTCACCGACGTCATGTAATCCGGAACGAGGTCGCTGCCGATCTCGTCGCGCTCGTTCACCGCAGTCCAGAGTGCGCCGCTCTGCGGCTGCCAGGCGAGTCCGTTCGGGTTGCGCAGGCCCGAGGCGAAGAGCCGCGACCGGCCGGTCGCAATATCTATCTCCAGGATGGCGGCGCGGTTGACCTCGTTCTCCATGCCGTTCTCGGCCACGTTGCTGTTCGACCCGACTGTCGCGTAAAGACGCGAACCGTCAGGGCTCGCAATGATGTTCTTCGTCCAGTGATGGTTGATCGGCCCCGCCGGCAGGTCGGCGACCTTCTCACCGGCTGCTGTTATCTTCATTGCGCCCTCGCTATACGCGAAGCGCACGACGGCGTCGGTATTGGCCACATAAAAGTCATCGCCGACAAGCGCCATGCCGAACGGTGAATTGAGTTCCTGCAAAAACACGCTCCGCGTTTCGGCCGTGCCGTCTCCATCTGCGTCACGCAAAAGCGTGATGCGATCAGCACTCGGAACGGCTGCGCCCGCGCGTTTCATGACCTGCTTCATGAACCAGCCCTTGATGCCTTCGGCGTCTTCCGGCCGCGGCGGGGCGTTGGTTTCGGCGACGAGCACATCGCCGTTGGGCAGCACATACAGCCAGCGCGGGTGATCGAAGCCGGTCGCGTAGGCGGTCACCGAAAGTCCCGTTGCCGCGGTAGGCGTCATGCCGGCGGGCCAACCCGTTTCCGGAGCAATGTTGACCGTCGGAATGAGCGAAGGGTTCGGCGGCGGTAGCTTCGGGTCCGGGCCCATCCCCTCCTCCACCCGCAGCTTTGCAGTTTCGCCGCAAGCGGAAAGCGCCAGCGCGCACAGGTAAATGAGCAGGGAGAATCCGGGTGTCTCGCGCATCAGGCGTCTCCGTTCAAACCACAGTTAACACGGAACTCGAGTATGCAACCGCCGGGCCAAGTCATCGCAGGCTGAGCCACTTCAGCGAAATTTCGGGTTCGCCTTGCCTGGTGAAAAGCCGCGGCGCCTTTCCGCTCTTGCGCTAATTATCGTAACGCGTTACGCTCCTGGGCACGATGAAAAGAGTCTTGTCCGGGAAGCAGCGGCGCGGTCGCCCGCGTACAGGCGCGGCACTGTCGGCTGCCGAGCGCATGCGGCGCATGCGAGCACGCCGAAAGGCCGACGGGTTGAAGGCCGTCGTGTCATGGCTGCCGGCCGAGCCGGCTGCGCGAATCCCCTACTCCCCTCACCGTCTACTGGACGCGCGCAGCCTCGCCATGCATGCGGTAATCGCGGAGAAGATTCAGCGGGATCCGCGGCTGCTGGACATCGCACGACGAAATCTCGATCGCTGGCAAGCGAAATGGGGTGATCGCTCGCCGATATGGGTCGATCAGTGGCGGGAAATCCTGAAGCGGCCACGGCCTGAGATCGCTGCCCTGCTCACCGAGCCCAGCGAAGCTGCCGCGAGCCTCAGACAGTCGACGCCCTTTGCAGGCGTGCTGACTCCCATCGAGCGCCGGCGCATCTATGCAGCGTTCAGAGCTTGAGCATCTGATCAGGGCGGCCGGCTCGATCGCGGACGATTCCGCGATCGTGATCATCGGCAGTCAGTCCATCCTTGGGCAGTTTCCCGATGCGCCCTCGGCATTACTCGTGTCGGCAGAAGCAGATCTCTTTCCCTTCAATCGCCCCGAGCTCGCCGACCTGATTGACGAGAGCATCGGAGAGGGATCGCCCTTCCATGAACTCTATGGGTACTACGCTCAGGGGGTCTCGGAGCGCACGGCGGTCCTGCCGAAGAACTGGCGGGCCCGCCTGGTACGAATCGCGAATCCGAATACGCACGGAGTCGTGGGACTGTGTCT
>JACDCP010000206.1 GCA_013817465.1 Gammaproteobacteria bacterium
GCGCTGCACATCGCGGCGGCCGGTAATTTTACCGCCGCGGCAGAAGCGCTGCTGGACGCGGGCGCCGATGTGAACGTCACCGACGGGATACGCTACCGGGCGATCCACTACGCCGCGATCGCCGGCTCCCCCAATTTGATTGCGATGCTCATCGCCCACGGCTCGCACGTGAGTCCGGAAGGCGGAGACTCGCTGACGCCATTGCACTGGGTCGCGCTCCATGGCCATGCGGATGCGGCCCGCGAGCTCGTCCACGCCGGCGCCCATATTGATGCGTCCACCGAGTTCGGCGCCACCCCGCTGCATGCGGCTGCCGACGCGGGAAATCGCGAAGTGGCCGAAATACTCATCGAGGCTGGCGCCGATATGGGCGCGCAGGCCGACGACGGCAGCTCACCGCTGCTGGCAGCCGTCGGCAAGGCCCACGCGCCGGTCGTCGAGCTGCTCATCGCGCGCGGCACGGACATCAATCAGCGGGACCGCGAAAGCTTCACATTGCTGCACCGTGCTATCGCGCCGGGCCAGACGCCGGCCGTAGAGCTGCTGCTGTCCGCCGGCGCGGATGTCAACGCGCGCGACAAGGATGGCGACACGCCGCTGCACTGGGCAGCGTTCTACGGGCACGAAGCCGTCGCACGTTCGCTCATCGACGGAGGCGCAGACGTCGAAATAACGAACAATTTCGGCGTGAGCCCGCTCGATCTGGCGACCCGCAAACAGAACGACGCCGTCGCCAGTCTGTTGCGCGACCGTCTCGCCGGCCGCTGACGCCCAAGCCGGCGCTTATCCGGCTTGCGAACCATCAGCCGTTCGCAACCGGGCTT
The DNA here is from genome assembly GCA_013817465.1 of Gammaproteobacteria bacterium. Classification (GTDB taxonomy): domain Bacteria; phylum Pseudomonadota; class Gammaproteobacteria; order Steroidobacterales; family JACDCP01; genus JACDCP01. The sequence continues at coordinate 825 of JACDCP010000206.1, forward strand.
ATAATCCCGGCATCGACCTTTCGCGAGGGGAAGCGATGCTGGTGCTCAAAGGCCTGGCAGGATGTTGAAAAAGCCATCCATGGCTTTTTCAACTCTGCGATCCGAAAAGTGTGATTTTCGGATCGCGAGCATTTTCAAGAATTTGCAGTTCCTGAAAAATAGCGATGCATCCCTGAATCTCTTAGCAGGCTGTCGAAAAACGGGGTTTTTCAACAGCCTGCTAGTGCCGTGGCTGCTCTTCGCCGCAGTCGCGCCGGCGCATGCCGAGACCCTGTATGTCACCGACATTCTGCGGCTGGGGCTATACGCCGAGTCGGCGACGAGCGAGAAGCCGCTGCGTTATCTGACGAGCGGCACCGCGCTCGATGTGCTGGAACGCGAGGGCAGCGCAGCGCGGGTGCGCGGCCCGGACGGTGCCGAGGGCTGGGTGCGCGCCACTTATCTGGTCGCCGAACAACCGGCCCGGTTCCGGCTGGCGCAGCTCGAGTCGAGCAACACAGCGCTGACGACCGAGCTCACCAGTGCGCGCCGCGAGCTCACTGCCGCCTCGGACACAATGGCTTCGCTGCAGGGGCGACTGGCGTCGGCCGACGATGAAGACCGCACGCTGGCATCCCTGCAACGCGAAAACCGGGCGATGGAACGCAAGATCGGCGCGATAGGCTTCATGGTGCCCGCTTCGTGGGTCCTGGCGGGGCTCGGCGTGAGTCTGCTGCTCGGTTTCATTGCCGGCCTGGCATTTCTGGATTTCCTCATACGCCGGCGTTTCGGCGGAGTCCGTATTTACTGACTGGAAAAAGGGGACATTCCTGATTTCCATCCTTGCCAGGGAAAAAGGGGACATTCCTGATTTCCGCAAGCCAGGATGGGACATTTGTTTTGTTGACGAGATGGAAATCAGGAATGTCCCCTTTTTCCGTCAAACGACCCGCAGAATAGTGCGCACAGCCTGGACAAAATCAGCGACTCGCTCGATGGCAGCGGCTTTCGCGGCAAGCGGCCTGCTGCTCGCCGCATTGCCGGTCGAGGCCCAGTCCGGCAGGGAGATTTCCGTGCCCGCCCAGGCTGCCCCGCCCGGCGGCGGGCCAACGTTAGACCCGGCGTTCGACATAGATGGGCGCGTGGTGTCGATGGATGAGGCGCGGCTCAAAGTAGCCGCCGCCGAGCGCGAGCACGGCCACGATTCCCTCGAGCTCGTCGAGCCGTTGCTCGATCTGGCCGCGGCAAAGGCACGCGCCGGCGACTTCGTGGCTGCCGCCGGCGATTTCGCCGAAGCGGTGCGGCTCGTGGAGACTTTGCGGGGCGCGATGGACCGGCGGTTGCTCGAACCGCTGCGCGGCCTGGGCTTGAGCGCCAATGCCGCGGGCGAGTACGCCCGGGGCGCCGAGGCACTGGAGCGCGCCCTGCATGTCATGCGCATTCATAACGGCCTCTATCACATCGAGCAGCGTGAGCTGCTCGATGCGCTGTCGCAAAGCTACATCGGGCTTGGCCGGGGGGAGGACGCCGAGTTCAGGCAGCGAGCCGCCCTGCAGCTCGCCGAACGCGAGTACGGCGCGGACAATTTTCGCATTCTACCGGCGGTCTCGGCGCTGGCAGACTGGTATCACGATCAGGGTTTTTTTCCGCAGGAGCGCCTGCTGCTGGAACGTGAGATCGAGCTACTGGAAGCCGCGCGCGGCGAAAGCGACCCGAGCCTCGTGGGACCGCTCCGCGCGCTCGCGCTGAGCTATCGTCTGGCTTACGACCCCTTGCCGGAAGGTGAACGGGCATTGAAACGGGCGCTGGAGATCCACGCCCTCCACCCGGAGGACCGGGGCAGCCACGCCGAAACGCTCATCGCCCTCGGCGACTGGTATCTCGTGTTCCGGGAGCGCATGCGGGCCTTCGATCTCTATGCAGAGGCTTATTCACTGCTGGCGGGCGATGCGGTGGCCGCCGGCCGCTTGGATGAGCTCTTCGGCTCGCCCGTACCTCTGTTCTATCTGCAGCCGCGCCCTCCGGAGATCGACGAGAACGCGTTGCCCGAGGACGTTGCGCAGGGCTTCGTGCTCGTCGAATATGCCGTGAGCCCGATCGGACGCGTCGTCGACATCGAGCTGATCGAATCTGATCCGCCCGGTGTCATGGACCATCGCGTCGTGCAGGCATTGCGCGGCGCGCAATATCGGCCGAGGATCGCAGGCGGCGAACCCGTCTTCACATCGGGCCTGCGCCTGCGCAACACCTTTGCCCACAATGAGCAAACTGTCGAGGTCGCTCCGCCGGATCCTTGAGTCACCTGAACTCCTGCTCGCGCCGGCGATCTAAAAACTTCGCCCGAACCGCTCGCCGCGGCGTCAGCACTGAGCCGAGCCAACCCGTCATCGTCTGACCATCGAGGATATGAACCAGGAGCCACGAGAGACCGAGTTCGAGCGCATCGCGCCGATCGACCTGGATGCCCACGACGGGCCTCGCAGGCCGTTGGCCCGACGCAGCCGCCGCACCTTGCCGGGGGCGCTGCTCGCCGGGTTGTTCGGATTGCTGCTGATTGCCCTTGCGGGGGTGTTCTTTTATCTGCCGGGGACCATCGATACGCCGACTTCGCGCATAGCGCGGGTCGATAATGTGCCGGCACGCAGCGACGGCGGCGGATCGCCGGCACCCGCGCGAGCCGCCCGGACCCAGGACGTCGCGCCGTGGCAGCAGGCGTTGATCGCCCGGGAACGCAAGGCAGCCCAGGACATCCTGGGAGAATTGCTGCGCAAGCAGTTCGAGCTCGAGGCGCAGGGCGTGGAGCGCTGGGCCGCAGAGGATTTTGCCACCGCAAAGGCGCGCGCCGAAGCAGGCGACGCGATGTTTCGCTCGCACCAATACGAGGCTGCAGCCGCGGAGTACACGGCCGGCAACCGTCAGCTCGATGTCCTGCTCGATCGCATCGCGCCCACGCTCGCGGCCACACTGGACAGCGGCGATGCGGGGCTCGCGAGCCGGAACGGAAGTGCTGCTGCCGAGGCCTACGAGCTAGCGCTTGCGATCGACGCCGACAATAGCCGGGCGCTGCACGGGCTCGAGCGAGCCGCCTCGCTCGACGAGGTGCTCGCGCTGATGCGCTCGGGCGTGGAGCATGAGCAAAGTGGCCGGCTCGCGGAGGCCGGCGGCGATTTCCGCGAGGCGGTCGAGCTCGACAGCGAATTTGTAGACGCACGCGAGGCGCTTGCGCGCGTCGACGCGCGAATCAATGACACGATGTTCAATGAAACGATGTCGGCGGGCTTTGCAGCCCTGCAACGGGAAGACTATGCCGGCGCACGCACGGCGTTCACGCAGGCGCGGCGTCTCGCACCCTCGGCGCCCGGACCGGCGGATGGCCTTGCCCAGGTCGATCTCAACATCCGGCTGGGCCAGATCGCGAGGCACCGCGAGCAGGCAATGGCGCTGGAGGCGGAGGAGCGCTGGCGGGAAGCCGCGGACGAGTACGAGGCGGCGCTCGCGCTCGATGCCGACCTGGCGTTCGCGCAGGCGGGCCTGCGACGCAGCCTGGCGCGCACGGATCTTTCGGAACGGCTGGAGTTCTATCTGAGCTCGCCAGAGCGCCTCTCGTCGGAAAACGTGCACGCCAATGCGCGCGCGCTCGTGCAGCAGTTATCGCTCATGCCCGCGCGCGGCCCGCGGCTCGAGCAGCAGATCACGCGGCTCGGCGAGCTGCTGACGCTGGCCGTCACGCCGGTGCGCGTGCGCCTCGAGTCCGACAATCAGACCCAGGTGGTGATGCACAAGGTCGGCACGCTCGGCGCGTTCGAGAGTCGAGAGCTCGAGCTACGGCCAGGTACCTACACGGTCGTCGGGAGCTGTGCCGGCTATAGGGATGTGCGCCGCGAAGTGGAGGTCGCAGCGGGGGACTCGCCGGCACCCGTCGTCGTGCGCTGCGAGGACAAGATTTGACGCATCGTGCGCGAACCGCCGGCCATGGCGGATTCAATGCACGGCATGCGGAACGGGCCAATGACTGCGAGATCAGCCATTCCTAGCAGAGACGCCGGCAATCGACCGGGAACCGGGCCGATGCCGCCCGGCGAGCCTTCCCCCGTCGTTATCGAGCCGGTCGCATTCCGGCCCGCAGTAGCGGCCGCCCGGCGGCTGCCGCGCTACCTGCGACCTCTGCCGATCCTGTTCGGCGCGGCCTTGCTTGCGCTGGGGCTGGTCGCGCTTTTCATGTTCACGGCGAAGTCCGTGCAGCTCGAGTTCGACCCTCCCGCAGACAGCATCGTCATGGATGGACGGCTGCCCGTGGTGCCGATCGGCGGCCGGCATCTCGCGCAGAGCGGCGCTTACGTGCTGCGCGCCGAAAAGGCCGGGTACCGTCCGTACGAAACCCGCATCGAAATCGGCAGCGAACAGAACCAGGCTTTCCAGTATCAGCTCGAAAAGCTGCCGGGCGTGGTCGATATACGCACGGGCGACGTGCGCAACGCGAGCGTGACGATCGACGGCGAACCGCGCGGCCTGGCACCGCTCGACGATCTGCGGCTCGAGCCCGGCCCGCACGACATCGTCGTCGCCGCGGCGAATTATCTGCCCTGGCTCGAGACCGTGGAAATAGAAGGCGCCGCCGTCGAGCAAATTCTGGATATCGAGCTCGTGCCGGGCTGGGCGCCGGTCAGCTTCAGCTCAGTGCCCGCCGCGGCCACCGTGGTCGTCGACGGCGAGGCGCTGGGTCGCACGCCGCTGACTGTCGACCTCGGTGCCGGCCGCCACGAGGCCGGGCTGAGGCTCGACGGCTACAAGACCTGGCAGACCGAGCTCGAGGTTTCAGGCGACGTGCCGCAGGCCGTGCCAAAGGTTATCTTCGAGAAGGCCGACGGCGTGGTTTCGCTGCGCAGCTCGCCGGG
>JACDCP010000207.1 GCA_013817465.1 Gammaproteobacteria bacterium
ATCTCACGCCGCGCCGCCACGGTGTCGCCGGCGTCGCGCAGGCAGCGAATCAGGTCCAGACGTTGCGCGGGCGCGCTGCCTGCCGTTGCCTGCGCGGCTATGCGCGCGATCTCGGCACAATTCTCGACGCCTGCGATCGTTACAGCCCCGGCCGCCACTTTTGCGCTGCCGGCCGCCTCGACAGCGCGCGCTTTTTCGTTGCGCACTTCCGCCGGCAGTCGGCGGGGTTCAGCCGCGGGTGCGGGATGGCGCGTCTCGAAAGTCTTATCGGGCAGAACAGGGTCGACCGGCGCAGTGGTCAGGCGCAGCACGAGCCCGAAGGAAAGCAGCACGATCGCCGCTGCGGACAGCGGGACGAACCAGCGGGCGCGCTTCGATCCGGATTCCCGCGACGCACGCCGGGCACTGCGGATGATCGTTTCGTCGGCGTTGGCGTCCGGCTGCTCGTCCGCGAGCTCGGCATAGGCGCGCGAGAGCGGGGATCCGCCATGCAGATATTCCGCAAACGCCTGTTCATCAGAAAGTTTTTTCACGCTTCGACCCCGATGTTTGACAGTTCGAGAACGGCGATTCTCGAAAATGGCGATACATCCCGCATCGTGTAACAAGTGGCTGCAAGTGGCGCTTTTCGACAACCTGCTAGATTTCGGCAAGCGTCTTGCGCAGCCGCTGCACCGCGTAGCGCAGGCGGCTCTTCGCGGTTTCCCGTCCGACGCCGGTCGCCTCGCCGATTTCCTCGAGGCTCAGGCCCGCTTCCTCGCGCAGCAGAAAAGCCTCGCGTTGCTCCGCCGGCAGCTTGTCCAGCGCGGCGAGCAACCTGCCGGCGCGCTGGAGATCCTGCGCCCTGGCCTCGGGTCCGACGGCGGGATCGCCCGCGAAGTCGATGCTGTCGACATCCACTGTCCCGATCGGCCTGTGTTGCTCGCGACGGTAGTGGTCCACGTAACAGTTGTGCGCGATCCGGAAGAGATACGTATTGAACCTGGCCGTCGGCCGATAACCGGCGCGGGCTTTGATGACCCGGCTCCAGACCTCCTGAAACAGATCGGCGGCCGTTTCGGCATTCCGGCACTGGCGCAGCAAATATCGATAAAGCGATCCTTTGTAACGTCCGTAAAGCGCCTCGAAAGCGCCGGCTTCGCCGGACTGATAACGCAGCATGAGCTCGGTGTCGTCGGTCTCTGATGTCATGCGCCGCAGCATACTCAAAGACGCACGGCATGGTGAACGGCAGGCACCCGCTTGCCAGACTATAAACGCCGGCCGACGGCTTTCGGGTGTACCCGCCGGGCCCGCACGGGGATTTGCAAAGCAGCAAGTTGGTGTTATAGTTCACTACAACACCGACCTGGGGCGGGGCACAGTGCGCCTTCCCGGGCGAGGAGCGGTCCAACATGTTAACGGGGCTGATAAAAGTACGGAAAAGCGGCAGCCGGCGCCCGCAGCCGGCTCTCATTCTGCCAGTGATGCCGTCGCTGGCCGCGGCGGCCAGCCGGATCGAAGCGGTTGACGGGCCGGCCGCGCCCGATGCGGCGATGGTTGATTGAGGCTCGTATGGAACCGAACTGGGAGGACAACCAGCCCATATATCGCCAGCTGCGCGATCGCGTGGTGGCGATGATCCTCGAAGGGGTGCTCGTGGACGGCGACGCGCTGCCTTCGGTGCGCAACGTCGCCGCCGAATACCGGCTGAACCCGCTCACAGTGCTCAAGGGATATCAGGCACTCGTCGATGAGGGACTCGTCGAGAAGAAGCGGGGTCTCGGCATGTATGTCACCGCAGGCGCCCGGACCGCGCTGCGCAAGGATGAGCGCAAGCGCTTTCTCGACGAAGAATGGCCGAAAACGGTGGCCACCATCGAACGCCTCGGCCTCGAGCCCCGCGAATTGCTCGAACGCGTGCGAACCGCTGGCAATGGAAAAGAGAGGAAGCCTCAATGACCAGCGTGATTTCCGCGCGCAAGCTGAGCAAACGCTATGGCTCGACCCAGGCCCTCGACAATGTCGACCTCGAGATCGGCACCGGGCGCATCGTCGGACTGATCGGGCCGAACGGCGCGGGCAAGACCACCGCGCTCAAGGCGATCCTCGGCCTGACGCCCTTCCGCGGCTCGCTGCAGGTTCTCGGGCGGGATCCGCGTCGCGAGCGGCACGCTCTCATGAGCGAAACCTGCTTCATCACGGATACGGCAGTCATGCCACGCTGGATACGCGTGCGCCAGGTACTCGACTACGTCGCCGGCGTGCATCCAAAATTCGACCGGTCACGCGCCGAGGCCTTTCTCGGCGAGACCGAAGTGCGACCGGAAGCGAAAGTGAAGTCGTTGTCGAAAGGCATGATCACCCAGCTTCACCTGGCACTGGTGATGGCCGTCGACGCGCGGCTGCTGGTGCTCGATGAGCCGACCCTCGGCCTCGACATCATCTATCGCAAGCAGTTCTACACCACATTGCTCGGCGACTACTACGACGGCGAGCGCACCATCCTGTTGACCACGCATCAGGTCGAGGAAGTCGAGCACATCCTGACCGACCTGGTGTTCATCAATCGCGGCCGGGTCGTGCTCAATGAGACGGTGGAAGCCATGGCGGACAAGTATGTGGAAGTCGTCACGCGCCCCGACCAGGCTGCGGCGGCCCGCGAGCTGCACCCGGTCTTCGAACGCCAGATGTTCGGCCGCCCGGTGTTCCTATTCTCCGGCGTCGAGCGTGAGCGCCTCGCCCCGCTCGGCGAGCCGCGCACACCGAGCATCGCCGACCTGTTCTTTGCGACCGTCAAGGGAGAAGCGGCATGACGCGCACTGCCATCACTCTGTTGCGCCGCGAGTTCTGGGAGCACCCGGCACTCTACTTCGGCCCCGTCATTGTGCTCGCTCTGTTTCTGATTGCCGCGTTGTCGGATTTCAACCACATCGGAAGCTGGGTCGAGCAGATTGGCGATGCGACGGCGCGCGGCACGCTCGGCGTGGCCCTGGCCGCCATCGGGATGCCGTTCGTGCTCGTTCTCCTGATCGTCGTGCCGCTCTATCTGCTCGACAGTCTGTACGCGGAGCGCAAGGACCGCAGCATTCTGTTCTGGAAGTCGATGCCGGTCTCCGATACGGCCACCGTGCTGTCGAAGCTCGCCGTCGCAATGCTCGCCGTGCCGCTCGCAACCTGGGTGATCCTGCTGGTTACGCAGTTGCTGCTTCTGGCGATTGCCGGCATCGCTCTCGCCGTGAGCGACGCGGCCCCGGTGACCCTGCTGCTGCAGCCGCTCGCATTCATGCAGGCGCAGGCGTTGGTCCTCTACGCATTGCTGGCGGTATCTCTCTGGTATGCGCCCGTTTACGGCTGGTTGCTGCTCGTCTCCGCGTGGTCGAAGCGCGCCGTGTTTCTCTGGGCGACGCTGACGCCGATCGTCGCGATCGTGCTGGAAAAGAAGCTGCTGCGTTCGGATTACCTCGCGGGATGGGTTGGGGAGCGCCTCTTTGGCGTCTTCCATCTCGGCTTCGTGCTGCCGCCCTGGTCGCGGAACACGTACACGGATGCCGACACTCTGCAGCAGTCACCGGCGGCGACCGAACTGATCAACGCATCTGCCCTCGTCATGAGCGCCGAGCTTTGGATCGGCCTGATCGTGGCTGCGGCATTCGTCGCCGCGGCGGTGGGGCTGCGCCGCTACCGCGACGACTCGTAACGGAATCTTGCCGCCAGTAAACGAAATCTCCCCGGGAACCGTCGAAAGGATGAGCATCGTGAATCGTAAAGCACTGACCGCGACTGTGGCGCTGTCTGCAATGACTGCCGGCTGCGTGCTCGTCGTCCATCCCGACGAGGAGGGCGAGGGAACGTGGCAATCGGATTGGGAATCCGGCGAGTCGAGCGAGCAGCGCGCCTTCACACCCGACTCCACGTCTCCGGGTGCTGCAGAGCTCGTCGCGCGCAGCTACGGTGCAGACGACTTGCTGCGCGATGCGGATATCCGCGTGACGGGGCGCGAAGGCGTCGTGTCCCTGCACGGCCGGGTACCCAGTCGGGCACACTTCGACCGCGCCGTCGAGCTGGCTCTCGATACCGACAGTGTGACCGCGGTCGAGTCGCGCCTGACCGTAAAAATAGCCCGGCAATGAACGCCCGAACAAGAGGAAGATCCGCCATGCAAACTTTGTTCCGCCGCGCCCTGCTGCTGTTTGCCGCGTTGAGTCTCGTCAGCGCTTTTTTCAGCGCCGCGGCGAATGCAGCAGCGCACGAGGAAACCACGAGCCGCAGCTTTACCGCGCCGAAGGAAACACGCTTCCTGCTCGAGAATCTGGCCGGCGAAATCGTTATTGAGCGTTCCGCCGGCGATACCCTGGAGCTCGCGGCGCGCACAGTGGCAGAGGCTGGCTCCGAGAAGGAGGCAGCATCACTTGCGCGTTCCGTCAAGCTCGACATCGACGAAAGCGGCCGGCAGATTGCAGTGCGGACGATGTATCCGCTCGACGACCATGAGATTTACATCTATCGCCCCGAGGGGGCCGGCCGATTCTCGCACCACACGCGATATCACGATCGCAAGATCCTCGTCACCAGCGAAGAGCGTCGTGGCGGTGTGCATGTGCACACCGATTTCGTACTGAAAGTGCCGGACGGCGCCCGCGTGAAAGTCGAGAATGTGGCGGGGCGCATCGAGGCTGCGGACCTGAACGCGGATCTGTTTCTCGGCACGGGCGCAGGCGCCGTCGATGTTTCTGGCGTCACCGGCAAGTTACTGCTTGATACCGGCAGCGCGCCCGTTAGCGTGCGCGAGCATCGTGGTGATGTCATGGCCGATACCGGCTCGGGCTCGGTGCTCATCGAGGACCTAGCCGGCAACGCCAGCGCCGATACCGGCTCGGGAAGCGTGAGCCTGCGCCGTGTCGAGGGCGATGTGCACGCCGATACCGGCTCGGGTAGCGTAAAAATCGAGGAGGTCACCGCCGGACGTATCCACGCGGATACAGGATCGGGCAGCGTGTCGCTGCGGGAAGCCACCGGCTCGCTGCATGCGGACACCGGTTCAGGCAGCGTGCAGGCGGAGGATTTCTTCGCCGGCGAAAGCGTCGAAGTGGATACCGGCAGCGGCTCGGTCGCGCTCGAAGGCAATCTGGCGGAAGTGCGGCGCCTGCGCATCGATACCGGCAGCGGATCGGTACGCATCCGCACGGCGCAGCTTCCTTCGCTGCACCTGGAAACCTCGGCCGGTTCCGGTCGGGTGGAGGTCGACCTGCCGGCGCTTTCGGGCGTGCGCAGCGGCCGGCGATATTTCGAAGGCGACGTCGGTGACGGCGACGGCGAGGCGGTCATCGACACCGGCAGCGGCAGCATCAGTCTGCGCATGCAATAGACTACGGCTTCGCGTATGCTTTTTGCCGGTTGTTCGCCGGTAACGGCTGCCGGCCCTGATCGTGTCCGGGGCAGGCCCAAGCCGGACTGCGAAGGCGGTAGATGAGTCGTCCCCTGACATGAACCAAGGGCAAAGCGTTCCCGGCGGGCTCTCATGCCCGACCTCGACGGCGGAGAGAGTATTCATGCGCGCGATCAGCTTGCCGGTTGCCGTTTCAGTCCTCCTCAGCGCCTGCGCCTCGAACATCGAGATTCAGACCGACTACAACCGCAATGCCGATTTCGCCGCCTTGGAGACCTTCACCTGGCAGGACACGGCCGTCTCGTCGACCGGTGCCTATGATC
>JACDCP010000208.1 GCA_013817465.1 Gammaproteobacteria bacterium
TACTGGGTCTGCCCGCTCATCGAGGAGTCCGAGGCCCTCGACTGCGAGGCGGCGCAGAAGACCCATGCGGACCTCGCGTCGGCGCTGCCTGAATTTCGCGTCGCGCTCGCGCACGGACGTCTGCCGGCGCGTGAGAAGGAGCGGATCATGCGCGACTTCAAAGCCGGAGCGGTCGATCTGCTCGTGGCGACGACGGTCATCGAGGTAGGCGTCGACGTGCCTAATGCGAGCCTCATGATCATCGAGAATGCCGAGCGTATGGGGCTCGCCCAGCTTCATCAGCTTCGCGGGCGCGTAGGGCGCGGAGCGGTGCAGAGCGACTGCGTGCTCCTCTATCGCTCGCCGCTGTCGCAGACCGCGCGGGCAAGGCTCGCCGTGCTGCGCGAAAGCAACGACGGTTTCGCGATCGCCGAGCGCGACCTCGAGCTGCGCGGACCCGGCGAAGTGCTCGGCACGCGACAGACCGGCGAGCTGGCGATGCGCGTCGCCGACGTGGTGCGTGACCAGGATCTGCTGCCGCAGGTGCGTGAGGCAGCCGGGATTCTGCTGGCCCATCATCCGCAACGTGTCGGCCCGCTGGTGCGGCGCTGGATCGGCGGCGCCGACCGTTACGGCCGGGTGTGATTGGCAAGGCGCCCGCGTTTGATCCGCATGGCCGGTTTCAACCGGCGCAAGGCCGCTGCTCGTCAAGTGTGTACCGTACAGGCAAGCGCGCACCCTTTGTTCAGCATCGCCAATGGAAACTGATCGCAGTCCGACTCCGGTTATTGCCAGGCTGAAGGAGCAGACGCGACAGTACGCGCGGCTGATGCGCATCGACCGGCCGATCGGCACGCTGCTGCTTCTCTGGCCGGCGCTCTGGGCGCTGTGGCTGGCCGGCAACGGCCGGCCCGATCCCCGAATATTCACGATCTTCGTGCTCGGCGTGATCGTGATGCGCGCGGCGGGTTGCGTTATCAATGATTTCGCCGACCGCGAGATCGATCCGCATGTCGCGCGCACGCGTGACCGGCCGCTCGCGAGCGGGCAAGTCAGCACGCAGGAGGCGCTGGCGCTGTTTGCGGGCCTTTCGCTGATCGCCGTCGGGCTCGTGCTGGCCCTGAGCCGCCTGACCCAGCTTCTCGCGATTTTCGGCGCCCTGCTGACGGTGGTTTATCCGTTTCTGAAACGCGTGATCGCGGTGCCGCAGTTCGTGCTCGGCGCGGCCTTCGGCTGGTCGGTGCCGATGGTGTATGCCGCGCAGACCGGCGGAGTGCCACCCCTCGCCTGGCTGCTGTTTATCGCCGTGGTGCTCTGGGCGACGGCGTACGACACCATTTACGCCATGGTGGATCGCGAGTACGACCTCGAGCTGGGCGTCAAGTCGACTGCCATCCTGTTCGCGGACGCCGATCGTTTCGTCATCGGCATCATTCAGCTCATGCTGCTCCTCGATCTTTTTCTCATCGGCCACCAGGCCGGCCTCGGCGGCTGGTATCTGACCGGCGTTGCCGCGGCTGCGCTGTCGGCTCTCTACCAGCAGTATCTGATCCGCAATCGCGATCCGGAGCGCTGCTTTCGCGCGTTCCAGAACAATAACCTGTTCGGCGCGGCAGTGTTCGCCGGCATCCTGCTCGACTACACATTCGCGATGTAGGGCGGGTTTCAACCCGCCGTGAAATGGGGACATTCCTGATTTCGCATTGCGGTGTCTTCGCAGAGCCGAATACGCGCGGTGAAATCAGGCATGTCCCCATTTCGCTGCGCGCGCAACGCACCACACGTCTACTTGCCGGGCGCCGGCTTTCTTGAGCGTGCGTGCGAGCTCGCCGGCAGTGCTGCCGGTCGTGAGGACATCGTCGACGATCGCCACGTGCGCCGGCCATGCTGCCTGTCGCGCGGCAAACGCACCGCGGAGATTGGCGCGACGTTCTTGCGCATCGAGAAGCGATTGCTCGCGCGTCGCGCGCAGGCGCACGCCGCCGCTCGAGTTCAGCGGCAGTCCGAGGCGGCGCGCAACGGGGCGCGCTATTTCATAAGCCTGGTTGAAGCCCCGCTCGCCGAGCCGGCGGCGATGCAAAGGCATCGGCACAATCAGGGCGGGCAGCGAATCCGCCACGGACTCGACTCGAGCGGCCAGCAGCTCGCCCAGCACGCGGCCATAGACGAGCGCGCCGCGGAATTTCAGCGCCTGCAGCAGGCGATCCACGGGAAACCGATAATCAAAGGCGCAAAGCGCGCGGTCGAACGGCGGCTGGCGCCGCTGGCATTGGCCGCATTCGAGCCCGCCTGCGATGGACCCGGCCAACGGCACTGCACAGCGTGCACAGGCGTGCTCGTGACGCGGCAGGTCCGTCTCGCAGCCGGCGCAGATATCGATCCACCGGGCGTTGGCGCCACAAAGTACGCAGGTCGGCGGACAAAGCAGCCGCCAGGCCCGCCCGAGCCACTTGTCGACTTTCTCGCGCCCGCCAGGTTGACAGCTACCGATGCCCATCGAATACTCCCGGCATTCGGCCTGAGCCTCGGCCTCGAAGCCCGAGCCCGCAAGCGTCATTACCGGCCTGAACCTCGAGAAACACCATGACAGCCATCCCCCCGTCGGTCGAGCCCCGCACCGACTGGAAGCTCGCGGAAGTACGCGCCTTGTTTGCGCTGCCCTTCAACGATCTCGTCTACGGCGCGCAATGCGTGCATCGCGCGAACTTCGATCCGAACGTCGTGCAGATGAGCACGCTGCTGAGCATCAAGACGGGCGCCTGCCCTGAGGACTGCGCCTACTGCCCGCAAAGCGTGCGCTATGACACCGGCGTCGCGCCGGAGGCGTTGATGGATGTCGAAACCGTCGTCGCGACAGCGCGCGCCGCCAGGGAAAATGGTGCGACACGCTTCTGCATGGGCGCGGCGTATCGCGGGCCGAAGGACCGGCAGCTCGATACCATCTGCAAGATGGTGCGCGAGGTCAAGGCGCTCGGTCTCGAGACCTGCGCGACGCTCGGCATGCTGACGTCACGACAGGCGGTGTGCCTCAAGCAGGCGGGCCTCGATTATTACAACCATAACCTCGACAGCTCGGCGTCTTTCTACGCGAAAATCATCACGACGCGCACTTACGAGGATCGGCTCGACACGCTCGCAAACGTGCGCAATGCCGGCCTCAACGTATGCTGCGGCGGCATCGTCGGCATGGGCGAGACGCGTGTCGACCGCGTGGAGCTGCTGCACACGCTCGCCACGCTCGAAGAACACCCCGGCAGCGTGCCGATCAATCAACTCGTGCAGGTCGCGGGCACGCCGCTCGCCGGCACCGCAGAGCTCGATTCGCTGGAGTTCGTGCGCACCGTTGCTGTCGCGCGAATCCTCATGCCTCGCGCGCACGTGCGCCTCTCGGCCGGCCGCGAGACGATGAGCGACGAAATGCAGGCGCTTTGTTTCCTGGCCGGCGCAAATTCGATTTTCTTCGGCGATAAGCTGTTGACGACTGCGAACCCCGAGCTCCAACGGGACCGGCGGCTGTTCGAGCGGCTCGGGATTCGGCCGGAGGCAGCAGCGGAGATCGAACCGGTCGTTTGCTGATGGCGGACGCGCCTCATTCCGCTCCCCGGGCTCCCTTCCCAATGGAAAGCGGAGTGGCCCTGGACGAGCGGCTGGCGTCGCGCCTCGACGAGCTGCGCCGGTCCGGCCTCTACCGCAAACGGCACATCGTCGACGCCGTTCGCGGCGCCATGGAAGTCATCGTCGACGGCCGCCCGTGCATCGACTTCTGCAGCAACGACTATCTCGGCTTGCGCCGCGATCCCGAGATCCTCGCGGCTTTCGTCGCTGCGGCCGGGCATTACGGCGTTGGCAGCGGCGCCGCGCATCTGATCACCGGACACACTCGCGAGCATCACGCGCTCGAGGAAGAGCTCGCCGACTTCCTGGAGCGTCCGCGCGCATTGCTGTTCTCCACCGGCTACATGGCAAACCTGGGGATCGCCGTCGCGCTGGCCGGCCGCAACGACACCTTCATCGAAGACAGGCTCAATCACGCCTCCCTGCTCGACGCCGCGCGGCTGGCCGGCGCGCGGCTTCAGCGTTATGCACACGCCGACGCAGCGGCGCTGGCTCGCCGGCTCGAAGGCAGTGCAAGTGCCGGGCGCTTCGTCGTCACCAACGGCGTGTTCAGCATGGACGGCGATCTCGCGCCTCTGCCCGAGCTTGCGCAGCTCAGTGCCGCTCACCGGGCTTGCCTGATCGTCGACGATGCGCACGGCTTCGGCGTCATCGGCGCAGGCGGGGCGGGGACGCTCGAACATTTCGGGCTCGACGTCCAGGCCGTGCCCGTACTGATGGTCACGCTCGGCAAGGCGCTCGGCGTTTTCGGCGCGGCAGTGGCGGGCTCTGAGGCCCTCATCGAGACGCTGATCCAAAGCGCCCGTACTTATATTTATACGACGGCGCTGCCGCCGGCGGTGGCCGCGGCTGCCCGGGCCGCGCTGCGCATCGTGCAATGCCAAGCCTGGCGGCGGGAAAAACTGCGCGCGAATATCGCCCGTTTTCGCAACGGCGTATCGGCGCTCGGCCTGGAGCTGCCGGCGTCCATGACGCCTATCCAGCCGCTCCCGGTCGGCGACGCGCGCCGTGCCGTACAGGCAAGCGAAGCCTTGGTCGCCGCAGGCTTCCGGATCGCAGCAATTCGTCCGCCGACGGTGCCGGCCGGTAGCGCGCGCTTGCGCGTGACGCTGTCGGCCGGCCACGACGACACGCATATCGACCGGCTGCTCGACGCCCTGGCAAGCATCAAGCTCGGAGTTGCCGCATAAAACTCCACAGCGAAACCTCCGGCTGCGGCCCGGCGCTCATTCTCTTGCACGGTTGGGGCGTGCGCGGGAACGTGTTCGATCCGCTTGCACGGCGACTCGCGAGCCACCGGTGCGTAACGGTGGTCGATCTGCCCGGCTACGGCGCCAGCACGTGGCAGCCGGATATTGTCGATCTCGATACGCTTGCGGCTGCGGTCGCGGAAGCAGTGCCGGATGGCGCTGCCGTGCTCGGCTGGTCGCTCGGCGGTCTCCTCGCGCTCGAGCTGGCGGGCTTGCGCGATATCGAGGCGGTCATTCTCATCAGCAGCACGCCACGGTTCGCTGCGGCAGACGACTGGCGATGCGGTGTGCGGCAACAGGATCTCGAGCACTTTCGCAAGACACTCGAGAACGACCCGGCGCATTGTCTGGACGACTTTGTCGTGCTTTCGGCGCGCGGCGATCGGCGGGCCGCCGAAGTCTTGCGCAAGCTGCGCGCCATCCCGTCGGCGCCGCATGCACAAGCGCTGCGAGTCGGCCTGGATATCCTCGCCGCGGCAGATTTGCGCGCCGGGCTCACGAGTATCGACGTACCTGCATTCATCGTCGCCGGCGGGCGGGACAGTCTCGTGCCGCCGGCGGCGGCACGCTTTATGGCAGCCAAGCTGCCGCGCGGCCGCCTCTACCCGATGCCAGAGGCGGCACACGCGCCTTTCATCGACCGTGAGGCAGAGCTCGCGCCGGCTATCGATGCCTTTCTCGCTGCGCAGGCACGGATGAACGTATGACGCCGGCGCGCCTGGATATCGCGCAACTTCGACGCTCATTCAACCGCGCGAGCGCGGGTTACGATCGCGCCGCGATACTGCAG
>JACDCP010000209.1 GCA_013817465.1 Gammaproteobacteria bacterium
CCTTCGGCCAGCAGCACGATGACCGTGGAGCCCATATTGAACCGCCCGATCTCGGCATTGCGCTCGAAACGCAGGGCGCCCGGCCCGTGGTCCGGATAGCGCCGGCGCGCCAGCCGGCGGCCGCCGCCCGGCGTGACCTCCCCCGCCCATACCGTTTCGATGCTGCCGACGCACAGCGCGCCGACCAGCACCACTGCAAGCGGTCCGGCCGAGGTCTCGAAGATCGCGATTACGCGTTCGTTGCGCGCAAACAGGCGTGGCACCGAGCGCGCGGTGGCGTCATTCACGCTGAACAGCCGGCCGGGCACGAAGATCATTTCGCTGAGCCGGCCCGCGAACGGGAGATGGATGCGGTGATAAGCGCGCGGCGCGAGGTAAAGCGTCGCATACATGCCGCAGTCGAAGCGCCCGGCAAGCCCGGCGTCGCCGCCCAGCAGGTCCGTGAGCGCGAACCGATGGCCCTTGGCCTGCAGCAGCTTGCCTTCGACCACGGTGCCGAAACGCGCGAGCTCGCCATCCACGGGCGCCGCCAGCGCGTCGGGCGCCGTGGTCGCAGGCCTCGCGCCGGCCCGCAGGGGACGCGTGAAAAAGTCGTTGAAGCTGGCGTAAGCTTCGGGCGTTGTCGCCAACGCCTCGCTTAGATTGACGCCGTAGAGCCGCACGAACGACCGGATGAGCGCATTCTTGAACCAGCCGACCCGCACGCGCGTGGCCCGATACACAATGCGTGAAATCAGATGCTGAGGAAGGGGATACTGGATCCAGCCTGGCAAGCCGCTGATCAGGATGCTGAAAAAGCCATTCATGGCTTTTTCAGCCCTGCGATCCGAAAAATGCGATTTTCGGATCGCGAGCATTATCAAGAACTTGCAGTTCTTGATAATGACGATACATCCGTGTATCGCATAACAGGCTGCTGAAAACGTAGTTTTTCATCAGCCTGTGAGAAAATCTTTCATGATGCTGCGACAGCCGCGATCAGTACGCGGCGGGCCGGACTTCGAACGAGATCGCCTGATTCGCGCCGCCGTCGAGCTCGAGCACGATCTCGAGCCGGTCCCCCGGGGCGTATGGCCGTTGCGGGTCGATGAGCATCAGATGCCGGCCGCCGGGCGCGAGCTCGAGGCTGCCGCCACCCGGCACCACGAGCCGCTCGATGCGCCGCATGCGTGAGACGCCGTCGCTGGTGACGGTCTCGTGCATCTCCACGCTGCCGAAGGCGTTGCTGTACGCCCCGACTATAGTGAAGTCGCTGGCGGCGCGATTGTGCAGCGTGAAGTAACCGGCCTGGACGGTTGCCGAAGGCGGCGCGCTGCGCACCCAGGCGTCGTCGATCTCGAGCGCCGGCGCCCTGCCGCAGCCGGCGAGCAGGGCACCGGCAGTGAGCATTGACAGGCTGTTTAAAAACATCGTTCTTCAACAGCCTGTTGGGGCCATCGGGCCGTTGCAACCGTTTGTCGCCATTCAGCCGCGCCCGCCGGTGATCAACCGGTAATCCCGGACTATCCGGGAAGCCTCATGAGGTGAGGAAAAGATCGCT
Source organism: Gammaproteobacteria bacterium (assembly GCA_013817465.1). Taxonomy (GTDB): domain Bacteria; phylum Pseudomonadota; class Gammaproteobacteria; order Steroidobacterales; family JACDCP01; genus JACDCP01. The sequence goes on from JACDCP010000209.1 coordinate 1,541, forward strand.
CGCAACCGCGTGCGGGGATCGACGAGGAACAGCGCGGCGGTGTGATCGACCGTGTAGTCCTCGCCGGCCGGTTCTCGAACGTAACTGACCGCCACGCCCAGCCCGTCCGTCAGGGCCTGCACACCCGCAAGCTCGCCGGTTACGCCGACGAACCGGGCATCGAACCAGGACACATAACGGGCGAGCGCCTCAGGATCGTCGCGCACCGGATCGACCGATACGAAGATCACCCGGGGTCGGCGTTCCTCCGGCAGGTTGTCGAGCAATTCGCTGGCCCGGGCGAGGGTATGCAGCGTGGTCGGGCAGACATCGGGGCAACGCGTGAAACCGAAAAACAGGATCGACCAGTGCCCGCTCAGGCTGTCCTGCCGGAACGGCTGCCCGCCATGATCGACCAGCTCGAACTCAGGCAGAGGCCGTGGCGCCTCCAGCACAGTCGCGTGGGGCGTGCGTGCGGCCTGCGACCGATACAGCCAATGCGCCGTTGCGGCGCCGAGCGCAAGGGCGACGGCAGCCAGTGCCGCGACGAGTAATAGCGATCGGGTGCTCACACGCGCATTATCGCACTGGCAGGCTGTTAGCATAGGTGCGGGGCACCTGCGGGGCATCTGTTTGGGTCAGATTTCAGAAAGCTTGCATACGGTCGCCGATTTCATGCGTTGGGGCGCGAGCCGCTTCGAGGCAGCCGGGCTGGTATTCGCGCATGGCACCGACAATGCCCTCGACGAAGCCGCCGCGCTCGTGCTGCACGCGCTTGCGCTGCCGCAGGAGCTGCCGGCGCATTTTTACCAGGCGCGCCTGACCCCGGAGGAGAAGGATGCGGTCATGGACCTTCTGGAGCGGCGGATCGCCGAACGCAGGCCGGCGGCTTACCTGACCGGCAGGACCTGGTTCGCCGGGCTCGAGATCCTCGTCGACGAGCGCGTGCTGATTCCACGCTCGCCGATCGCCGAGCTCATCGAGGCGCGATTCGAGCCCTGGATCGACCCCTTGCGGGTCGGCGCCATTCTCGACCTGTGCACCGGCAGCGGTTGCATCGCGCTGGCCTGCGCCCGGGCTTTCCCGCAGGCGACCGTCGACGCGACCGACATTTCGCCGGGCGCGCTCGAAGTCGCCGCGCGCAACGTCGAGGCGCATGGCCTCGGCGAGCGCGTGCGCATCCTGCGCTCCGATCTCTTCCGGGCGCTCGCAGGCCGCCGCTATGACCTCATCGTCAGCAATCCGCCCTATGTTGCCGAGCGCGAGCTGGCCGGGCTTGCGCCGGAGTTCCGTTACGAGCCGCAGATCGGTCTGGCCGCCGGTCGCGACGGGCTCGCCTGCGTGTCCCGCATCCTCGCCGGCGCCGGCGAGCATCTCGGGGAGCACGGCATCCTCGTGCTCGAGGTCGGCAGCGCGGAAGATGCCGTCTCGCGTGCCTGGCCGAGCCTGCCGTTCACCTGGCTGGATTTTCAGCGTGGCGGCAGCGGCGTGCTGCTGCTCACCGCGCGCGAGCTGGCTGCCGCGGCCCCCCTCCCTGGCACCCTTCCCGCCAGGGAGCTGGGGAGGGTCGGCGGCGGCACGGCCTGATTCGGGCGGCGAACCGGCATGTCGGGCAACAGCATCGGCCGGCTGTTCACGCTGACGACTTTCGGCGAAAGCCATGGACCGGCGCTCGGCGCCATCGTCGACGGATGTCCGCCGGGCCTCGAGCTCGGCGAAAACGACCTCATGGCGGATGTCGAGCGGCGCCGCACAGCCAGATCGCGTTTTACGAGCCAGCGGCGCGAGCCGGATCGCGTGCGCATCCTGTCAGGGATTTTCGAAGGCCTGACGACCGGCACCCCGATCGGGCTGCTTGTCGAAAATGTCGATCAGCGCCCGAAAGACTACGCCGCCATCCGGGACCGTTTCCGGCCCGGCCATGCGGACTACAGCTATCAGCAGAAATACGGCATCCGCGACTATCGCGGCGGAGGACGCTCGTCGGCGCGCGAGACCGTCATGCGCGTCGCTGCCGGCGCCATTGCGCGCAAATATCTGCGTCTGCGCCTCGGCGTCGAGATCTACGGCTATCTCCGGCAGCTCGGGCCGATCCGGCTGGAGCCCGTCGACCTCGGCAGCGTCGACCACAATCCGTTTTTCTGTCCGGACCCGGTGCGCGTGCCGGAGCTCGAAACGTACATGAAGGCACTGGCGAAAGAGGGTAATTCCATCGGTGCGCGCATCGACATCGTTGCCCGGGGAATTCCGCCGGGTCTCGGTGAGCCGGTGTTCGACAAGCTCAGCGCGGACATCGCGCACGCCCTGATGGGCATCAACGCCGTCAAGGGCGTTGAGATCGGGGCGGGGTTCGCTGTTGTCGAGCAGAAGGGCACGGAGCATCGCGACGCCATCACGCCACAGGGCTTCGCCAGCAATCATGCGGGTGGCATACTTGGCGGCATTTCGTCCGGCCAGGACATTCACGTCAGCATCGCCCTGAAGCCCACCTCGAGCCTGCGTTTGCCCTGTGCGACCATCGATGCGAACGGGGAGCCCGTCGAGCTCGTCACGCACGGCCGGCACGATCCCTGCGTGGGTCTGCGAGCGACGCCGATCGCCGAAGCGATGCTGGCTCTCACGCTCATGGATCACTACCTGCGCCATCGGGCACAGAATGCGGACGTCGAGCGGCAGCCGGCGACGGTACCCGGGTCCGTCGACGCGGGAGATCGGCGCCCTTGACGAGCGAAGCCGTGGATCTTGCAGTCGTCGGCGCGACCGGCCTCGTCGGCGAGACGGTGCTCGAGGTGCTCAGTGAACGCGCATTTCCCGTCGGTGAGCTGCATCTGCTGGCAAGCGCCGATTCGGCGGGTAAACGCGTGGTTTTCGGCGGCCGGAGAATCCGGATCGGCGCGCTGGAGGACTTCGATTTCTCCGGCGTGCCGCTGGCCATCTTCGCCGCCGGACAGGACGTTGCGGCCGGGCACGCCCCGCGCGCGACGGAAGCCGGCTGCATCGTGGTGGACAATTCGTCGCTGTATCGCTATGACGCCGATGTTCCGCTGGTGGTGCCGGAAGTGAATGCCGGGGCGCTGGCCGGCTGTCGGGAGCGCCGGCTCGTCGCCAACCCGAACTGTTCCACGATCCAGCTCGTGGTGGCCCTGAAGCCCATCCACGATGCCGTGGGTATCGAGCGCATCAACGTCGCGACCTACCAGTCGGTATCCGGCGGTGGCCGCGAGCTCGTCGAGACCCTCGCGAGCCAGACCGCCCGGCTCCTGAACGGCTTGCCCGTCGAGTTGCCGCGCGGTGCGAAGCAGATCGCTTTCAACGTGCTGCCGCACATCGACGTGTTCGAGCCCAACGGGTACACCCGCGAGGAGATGAAGATCATTCGCGAGACGCGCAAGATACTCGATGAGCCCGAGCTGCGCGTAAATGCAACCGCGGTCCGGGTGCCGGTCTTCTTCGGCCACTCCGAGGCGGTGCACATCGAAACCCGCCGTCGCATAGAGGCGGACGAGGCGCGCGCGTTGCTCGCGAAAGCACCGGGCGTGTCCGTCCTGGACGAAGCTCGCGAGGGCGGTTATCCGACCGCAGTTTCCGAAGCTGCGAACCGGGACACGGTTTTCGTCGGACGCATCCGCGAAGATATCTCGCATCCCTGCGGGCTCAACTTGTGGATCGTGGCCGACAACGTGCGCAAGGGGGCCGCGACCAACAGCGTGCAGATACTCGAGATTTTGGTGAAAGATTATTTATGAGATATAGTTGCGCGCTTTAGATAATGAGCGACATGAAGTCTTTGCCGCTTGTTTTCTTAACGCTTTGAGCCTGCCGGGTGGGGGAGTGCCAATGGCACGAAAGATAGCGGTCGTCTGCCTCTGGCTGGGATTGGCGTCGCCGGCAGGCCTGAGCGCCCTCGGCCTCGGTGACATCCAGGTTCGTTCCGCGCTGAACCAGCCGCTCGACGCGGAGGTCGAGCTGATCTCCGCCACCGCCGTCGAGTTGGAGGAGCTGGAGGTTACGCTCGCTCCGCGCGAAACTTTCGAGCGCCTCGGACTGGAC
>JACDCP010000210.1 GCA_013817465.1 Gammaproteobacteria bacterium
GTGAGGTACTGCACGGACGTCAGCCACAGCATCGTGAATACGGCTTCTTTCGGCAGTTTGTCGGCTGCTGCCTGACCGAGGACGCGAGCAAACTGATTGGTCAGCAGCACGAACAGCAGCACGCTCGCGACGACGAACCAGGTCGCGAGCACTTCGCGGAAGATGTATCGATCGAGTATGCGGAACACTATGTGGGATGGTTTTTTCTAACCGGAACGTGCCGAATCGAGTACACTACGCCGCTTACGCAAGGGAGCCTGGCATTGTCGCAGTCGTTCCGGCGTCGAAGACCGCCCTGCCTTGCGGTGCACTGAAACAGTAAGGTACCCCAGGCTTTGGCCGCGCTCAAATCAAGCATAACGAACAACCACCCGGCGAAGGAGCAGGCGGTGGAATTTTTCGCGACGAGTGGTTCGCCGGAAAAGGCGCGCAGCTCGTGCGCGATCGCCGGAGTGTTCCAGGACGGGCGGCTCTCGTCCGTCGCGAAACGGCTCGACAAGGCCAGCGGCGGTGTGATCGGCCGGACCGTGCGCCGGGGTGATATCGCCGGCAAACCCGGCGATGTATTGTTGCTCACGAATCTCGATGGCCTGAAAACGCAGCGCGTGCTCCTCGTCGGCTGCGGCCCGCAGAAATCGTTCGGCGCACGACAGTACCGCAAGGCCCTCGAAGCCGCGCTGGGCGCGATCGCGAGGACCAGTATCCGGGATGCTGTCAGCTATCTCTCCTGCGAATCCGTATCCGGGACGGATTCCTACTATCTCGCGCGCTACGGTGTTGAGGCCGCACACGAGGCGTTATACCGTTTCCTCGAGCTCAAAACCGAGGGCGACGACCGCCCGCCAGCGCTCGGCAAGCTCGGCTTTGCCGTGAACGCACGCGAAGCGCTGGCGGATGCGGAACGCGGCGTGGCGCATGGCGCGGCCATCGTCATCGGGATGGAGTTGACGCGCCGTCTCGGCAATCTGCCACCGAACATCTGCACGCCTGCCTATCTTGCGGACCGCGCACGACAGCTCGCGCGCGAAGAAAAAAAGATCGCCACCCGTATCGTCGACGAAGCTGCCATGAAGAAGCTCGGCATGGGCGGGCTGCTGGCAGTCACGAGCGCGAGCGACCAGCCGGCCAAGCTCATCGTTATCGAGTACCGGGGCGGCGCGAACGGAACGGCACCGGTGGCCCTGGTCGGCAAAGGCGTCACCTTCGATACGGGCGGCATTTCGATCAAGCCGGCTGCGGCCATGGATGAAATGAAGTTCGACATGTGCGGCGCGGCGAGCGTGTTCGGCACGTTGCTCGCGCTGGCTCGTCTGGAGCTGCCGCTCAATGTGGTCGGCATCGTGCCGACCTGCGAGAACATGCCGGGCGGCACGGCCACCCGCCCCGGCGACATTGTCCGCACGATGTCCGGACGCACCGTCGAGATTCTGAACACGGATGCCGAGGGGCGCATGATTCTGTGCGACGCGCTCACCTACGCACGCCGTTTCAATCCGGAAACAGTGATCGATATCGCGACACTGACCGGTGCCTGCGTCATCGCGCTCGGTACGCATATCACCGGGCTCATGAGCAACGATGAGACCCTCGCCGGCGAGTTGCTCGAGGCAGGCGGGAATGCCGACGATCGCGCCTGGCGATTACCGCTCGGCGAGGAGTACGCGGAGCAGCTCAAGAGCAATTTCGCCGACCTCGCCAACGTCGCCGGCCGCGAGGGCGGCGCGATCACGGCCGCATGCTTTCTCGCGAAGTTCACCGACGGGCTGCGCTGGGCGCATCTCGACGTGGCGGGCACGGCATACAGGAGCGGCAAGCAGAAAGGCGCCACCGGCCGCCCCGTGCCCCTGCTCATGGAGTTCCTGATCCAGCGTGCGAACGGCGCGCGCTGAGGACCGCAAGGGAACCAGGACCCGGTGCCGGACACCTGGCAGGGACTGTGTGGAGGCGTCGCCGCGCACCGATGATGAGTCAGGCAGTCGACGAAAAAACCGCCGGAAGCCACGATCCGGCAAACAGTCACCCTCAGGTGCCCGGCACCTCCACGACGCGCGTTGATTTCTACGTACTTTCCGACAATCCCGGGAGGGCGCGCCTGACGCTGGCCTGCCGCATTGCCGAGAAAGCGTTTGCGCAGGCGCACAAGGTCTACGTGTACGCTGCCTCAGCCGCGGAAGCGGGCCAGCTCGACGAATTGCTCTGGACGTTTCGCGATACGAGCTTTGTGCCGCATGTGCTTGCAGACGCGCGAATCGCGCCCGATGGCGACGAGCTGCCGCCAGTGCTCATCGGCCACCGGGAAGCGCCCGGGGAAATGGGGACATTCCTGATTTCTTCCGAAATCAGGAATGTCCCCATTTCCCTGCTCATCAACATGAGCCAGGACGTGCCTGGATTCTTCGATCGCTTCGCGCGTGTCGCAGAGCTGGTCGATGCCGGCGAGAATCACCGGCGGCTCGGCCGCGAGCGCTTCAGGTACTATCGCGATCGCGGCTGCACGCTCGAAACGCATCGGCTCTGATGGCAGGAAGAATCCGCACGGGACGCGAAGACATCCCCGTGTTGACGGACGCTGTCGAAGTCGCTGAGGGTGAGACGCTCGCCGGCGCGGAAACGCAGCTCGATGAGCGCCGGCTTGCGGAGCTGCACGACGAAATCGTCGCGCGCGCGCACACGCTGGCCGGGGAAATCGCCCGCGAGGCATTGCAGACCCTGGAGGCGCCGCTGCTCGAGCAGCTGTCGACGCGGCTGCAAGAGGAGCTGCCGGAGTTGATCGGGACCCTCCTGCGCCATCGCCCGGACCGCGCGCCGTAGGGCGGGTTTCAACCCGCCTTCTTCCCGCCCTCCGACCCTCTCTCCTGAGAGGATGGGAAGAAAGAACTCCTGTTAACATCGCGCGTGACATGCAGAAGACTTACTCGCCGCAGGAAATCGAGCAGGCCTGCTATGCCCGCTGGGAGGCAGGCGGATATTTCGCGCCGGCCGGCTCGGGAGAGCCTTATTGCATCATGATCCCGCCGCCGAACGTGACGGGCACGCTGCACATGGGGCATGCGTTTCAGTACACGCTCATGGACGCGCTCATCCGCTATCGGCGCATGCTCGGGGAAAACACGCTCTGGCAACCGGGCACGGATCACGCGGGCATAGCGACCCAGATGGTCGTGGAGCGGCAGCTCGAAGCGGAAGGCGACTCGCGCGGCGAGCTTGGCCGAGAGACGTTTGTCGAGCGCGTGTGGCAGTGGAAGGCGCAGTCCGGCGACATCATTTCACGCCAGCTCCGGCGCATGGGCAGCTCTGTCGACTGGTCGCGCGAGCGATTCACGATGGATGCGGGCATGTCTGCGGCCGTCACCGAAGTGTTCGTGCGCCTGTATGAAAAAGACCTCATCTATCGCGGCAAGCGGCTCGTCAACTGGGATCCAGAGCTGCATACCGCGCTGTCCGACCTCGAGGTGCAAGCGAGCGAGGAGCAGGGGAGCCTCTGGCACATCCGTTATCGCCTGAAGGATGCCGGCGGCAACGCCTCCGGCGTGCACGTGGTCGTAGCGACAACCCGTCCCGAGACCCTGCTCGGTGACACCGCCGTCGCGGTGCACCCCGATGATCCGCGCTACGCCGATCTGATCGGCCGCGAGGTCGAGCTCCCGCTCACCGGACGGACCATTCCGATCATCGCGGACAGCCACGTCGATCCCGCATTCGGCAGCGGTTGCGTGAAAATCACACCGGCGCACGATTTCAACGATTACGCGATAGGCGAACGCCATGGCCTGCCGAAGATCAATATCCTCACGAACGATGCAACGCTCAACGACAACGCGCCTGATGCCTATCGCGGTCTGGACCGGTTCGCCGCTCGCGATCGGGTGGTGGCCGATCTCGAGGCGGCGGGGCTGGTCGAAAAGATCGAGAATCACAAGCTCACCGTGCCCCGCGGTGACCGCAGCGGCGCAGTTCTCGAGCCTTATCTGACGGATCAGTGGTACGTGCGCGCCGCGCCACTCGCTGAGCCTGCCATCGAAGCGGTCGAGAAGGGCGCTATACGTTTCATCCCGGACAACTGGGCGAAGACGTATTTCGAGTGGATGCGCCACATCGAGGACTGGTGCATCAGCCGCCAGCTCTGGTGGGGACATCGTATACCGGCCTGGTATGACGAGTCCGGCAGAGCCTGGGTCGGGCGCAGTGAGGCCGAGGTTCGCGCAAAGCATTCGCTTGCCGCCGATATGCCGCTGCGGCAGGACGAGGATGTGCTCGATACGTGGTTCTCGTCCGCGCTGTGGCCGTTTTCGACGCTGGGCTGGCCGGAGCGCAGCGAAGACCTGCGGGTGTTCTATCCGACCTCGGTGCTTGTGACGGGTTTCGACATCATTTTTTTCTGGGTCGCCCGCATGGTCATGATGGGGCTCGAGTTCATGGGTGCCGTACCGTTCCGCGAGGTTTACATCCACGGTCTCATACGGGATCAGGACGGCCAGAAGATGTCGAAGTCGAAAGGCAACGTGCTCGATCCGCTGGACCTCATCGACGGCATCGAGCTGTCGAAGCTCATCGCAAAACGCACCAGCGGTCTCATGCAGCCGCAGATGAGGCCGCGCATCGAGGCGGCCACGCGCCGGCAGTTTCCGGACGGGATTCCGGCCTACGGCGCCGACGCCTTGCGCTTTACTTTCGCTGCGCTGGCGACCACGGGGCGCGACATCCGCTTCGATCTGGGCCGCATCGGCGGGTATCAACGTTTCTGCAACAAGCTCTGGCAAGTGTCGCGCTACGTGCTCGCCAATGTGCAACGCATGCCGGCCGGAAGAACATCTTCCGATCCGGCCCTGGCACAGCTTCCGGAACGATGGATACGCTCGCGCCTGGCATGCGTCATCGATAATGTGCGACGTCACATCGAGACGTATCGCTTCGATCTCGCCGCCCAGGCTGTCTACGATTTCACCTGGCACGAATTCTGTGACTGGTACGTGGAGCTTTCGAAGCCGACATTGCAGGCCGCGAGCCTGACGGAAACAGAAAAGATCGGCACCCGCTTCACGCTCGTCAGTGTGCTCGAGTCGCTGCTGCGCCTGCTGCACCCGATCATTCCCTTCGTCACTGAAGAGCTCTGGCAGCGTCTTGCGCCGATAGCGGGGAAAACCGGCGACACGATCATGCTGCAGCCGTACCCGGAGGCATCCCCCCAAGACCATGACGCCGACGCCGAGCGCGACATGGCCTGGATCAAGGCATTCGTGCTCGGCGTGCGCCGCATCCGCAGCGAGCTGAACGTGCCGCCGTCGCGGCCGCTGACCGCGCTTATCCAGCACGCCGGGCCCTACGATGAGAAAATGCTGCAGACCCACCGCCTGTACCTGCAGCGCCTGGCGCGACTCGAGCGTATCGAGACGGCTGCTGAGGACGCCCTCGCCCGCCGCTCGGCAACGGCATTGCTCGGCGAAATGAAGATCCTCGTTCCCATGGCAGGCCTCATCGACGCCGAGGCCGAGCTCGCGCGCCTGAAACGCGACCTCGGGCGTCTGCAAGCCGACCTGGACAAGAG
>JACDCP010000211.1 GCA_013817465.1 Gammaproteobacteria bacterium
CAGCGGAAGCGCTGCGCTTCGATATCACTTCACGCACGCTCGATGCCGTGCCGACCATCCGCCGCTTGCGCGAGGAGGCGGAGCGCATCGGCGCCGAGGCCGTCATGCAGGCGCAACGTCAGATGGCCGGCGGCCGCGACCCGGTGGAGGTCTTCGAGCATCTGGCAGCCAGCCTGACCAGGAAGTTATTGCATGCGCCCAGCCGCCGTTTGCGCCGCGCCGGAGAAGAAGAGGATCGTGCACTGATTGAGGCGGCGCGCGAGCTCTTTGGTATCGAAGACGAGCGCGGCGAACATGAGGCTGGCGACACCGCAGGGGACGGCGCCGCGGCAAGCCCGGAAAAGCCATGAAGGCCTCGCTGCGCGACAATCTCGACAAGCTGCGCGAGCGCTTCGAGGAAATCGCCGCCCTGCTGGCCGATCCGGAAACCATCGGCGACCAGCCGCGGTTCCGCGACCTGTCGCGCGAGTATGCGCGTCTCGATCCGCTGGTCAGGGACTATGCCGCTTACGAGCGCGTGCTTGCCGATCTCGAGGCGACCGAAGAAATGGCGGCTGACGCCGATCCGACGGTGCGAGCCCTTGCCCGCGAAGAGCTCGAGGAGATCGGCGCCCGGCGCTCAGACTTTGAAAAAGTCCTGCAGGCTCATTTTCTGCCGCGCGACCCGCACGACGAGCGAAACATTTTTTTTGAGATCCGCGCCGGCGCTGGCGGCGACGAAGCCGCGATTTTTGCGGGCGACCTGTTCCGGATGTATGCGCGTTACGCCGAAGCGCAGGGCTGGCAGGTCGAGATCCTTAGCCGCAGCGATGGCGAGCACGGCGGCTATCGGGAGATCATCAGCCGCATTGCCGGACAGGGCGCCTATTCGAAGCTCAAGTTCGAATCGGGTGCGCACCGCGTGCAGCGTGTGCCCGAAACCGAGTCGCAAGGACGCATACACACTTCGACGTGCACTGTGGCGGTGATGCCCGAGGTCGAAGCGATCGACGAGATCGAAATCAATGCCGGCGATCTGCGCGTGGACACCTATCGAGCCTCGGGAGCGGGCGGCCAGCATGTCAATAAGACCGATTCCGCCGTACGCATTACGCACTTATCGAGCGGCATCGTCGTCGAGTGCCAGGATGAGCGCTCGCAGCACAAGAACCGCGCGCGGGCCATGGCGCTGCTGCAGGCACGGCTGCTCAATCAGGCAATCGAGCAACAGGAGAGCGAACAGGCCGCGCAACGCAAGCTGCTGGTCGGATCGGGGGACCGGTCGGAGCGTATCCGGACCTACAATTTTCCGCAGGGCCGCGTCACCGATCACCGCATCGGGCTCACGCTCTACAAGCTCGATGACATACTGGCCGGACAACTCGACGCCGTGCTCGAACCGCTGGCGAACGAGCACCAGGCGGAGCAGCTCGCAGCGCTTTCCTGAACTATCCGGCGCATAAGAGACGAATTGCCTTCGGTACGCCGGTTCGCTAAGCCTTAGGGCGGGTTTCAACCCGCCTCACGGTCAACCGAACGCGTGACGCAGGTCGGGGATGAGGTCGTCGACGTCTTCGACGCCGACGGACAGCCGGATCAGCGAGTCGCTCAATCCGAGCGCCAGGCGCTGCTCGGTCGGCACGGACGCGTGCGTCATGATGGCTGGATGGTCGACCAGGCTTTCGACGCCGCCCAGGCTTTCGGCCAGCGAGAACACTTCGCAGCGCTCCAGGAATCGCCGCGCCGCGTCGAGGCCGCCTTTGATGAAGAAAGTCACTATCCCGGAGAAGCTGTCCATCTGCGCTTTCGCGAGCGCGTGCTGCGGATGGCTTTTCAGCCCGGGGTAAACAACGCGCTCCACCTGTGGCTGATGTTCCAGCCATTCCGCGACCTGCTGCGCGTTCTCGGCGTGGCGCTGCATGCGCAAAGCCAGAGTCTTGAGGCCGCGCAGGGCGAGGAAGCTGTCGAACGGTCCGCTGACCGCGCCGATCGCGTTCGAGAGGAACGCGAGACGCTCCGCAAGCTCATTGTCAGCGACGACCACGGCACCGCCCACCATATCCGAGTGCCCGTTCAGGAACTTGGTCGCCGAGTGCATGACGATGTCGCAGCCGAGCTCGATCGGGCGCTGCGCATAGGGCGTCGCGAACGTATTGTCGACGACGGTGAGAATGTCTTTCGCACGCGCCACTTCTGCCACCATGCGCAGATCGACGAGCTTGAGCAACGGATTGGTCGGCGTCTCCACCCAGATCATGCGTGTCTCCGGACGGAGCGCCGACTCTAGCGCCGCACGTTCCGAAAGATCGGCGAACGTGAAACTGAGCCCGGCCGAGCGCTTGCGCACGCGCTCGAACAACCGGAACGTGCCGCCGTAGAGATCGTCCATCGCGACCACGTGCTGGCCTGAATCGATCAGCTCGAGGATGGTGCCCGTCGCCGCCATGCCTGAAGCGAACGCAAAGCCGTGGGCGCCGGACTCGAGGTCGGCGAGGCAACGCTCGAAAGCCTGGCGCGTCGGATTGTGCGAGCGCGAGTATTCATAGCCCTTGTGCACGCCGGGGCTTTCCTGCACGTACGTCGAGGTCGCGTAAATCGGCGGCATGATGGCGCCGGTGGTCGGATCCGGCGTCTGCCCGGCATGGATGGCTCGTGTCCCGAACGCCTTGCGCTTGCTCATGGCTGGCGCACCGCCGAATCGGGCATTTGTCTACGCAGATGGTTGAGCACGTCGGCGCGCGTGATGAGGCCGAGGAATTCGTCCCCTTCCATGACGGCCGCATAAGGCTGCACATCCAGCAGGGCGACGAGGTTGTTGAGCGTGGTTTCCTTGTCGACGCGGATGAACGCGGTGCGCATCGCCTCGCCGACCGGCGCGCGCAGCAGCTCGGGCTTGCCGAAGGCGAAGCGCATGATGTCCTCCTCGGTGAGGACGCCGACCAGCTTGCCGTCCTCCATGACCGGAAGCTGCGAAAACCCGGCATTGCGCAGCCGGTTGTGGGCCGTGGTCAGGATATCGCCTGGCCCGACGACTACGGTCGCATGCTCTGTGTGCGGCCGGCCGACGAGATCCCGCAGGTCGCCGCTTTGCTCGCGCTCGATGAAGCCCTGATCGAGCATCCAGAAATCGTTGAAGAGCTTCGACAGATATTTGTTGCCGGTGTCGCAGGCAAAGGTAACGACGCGCTTTGGCCCCGTCTGCTCGCGGCAATACCGCAAAGCGGCGGCGAGCAGTGTGCCGGTCGAGGAACCGGCGAGCAGGCCTTCCTTGCGCAGCAGCTCGCGCGCGGTCGAAAAAGACTCGGCATCGGAAATGCTGTAAGCGTGCTTCACGGCGGACAGATCGCAGATGCCGGGAATGAAGTCCTCGCCGATGCCCTCCACGAGCCAGGTCCCGCTGGGTCCGATCCGGCCCGTCTTGACGTAATCGGCCAGCACGGAGCCCTTCGGATCGGCAACGATCAGCTCCACTGCCGGGGCGGTCGCACGGAAGAATTCGGTGAGGCCGGTAATGGTGCCGCTGGAGCCGACGCCGATAACCACTGCATCCACATCGTGCTCCATCTGCTCCCAGATCTCCGGCCCCGTCGTCGATGCATGCGCCTTCGGATTGTCCGGATTGCCGAACTGGTTGATGAAGTAGGCGCCCTGCTCTTCCGCGATTCGCCGGCCGAGGTCCTGGTAATACTCAGGATGCCCTTTGGCCACGTCGGAGCGGGTGAGGATCACCTCCGCGCCCATCGCGCGCAGATTGAAGATCTTCTCCTGGCTCATCTTGTCCGGCAGCACGAGGATCAGCTTGTAGCCTTTTTGCGCCGCGACCAGGGCGAGGGCGAGGCCGGTATTGCCGGCGGTTGCCTCGACGATGGTATCGCCCGGCTCGAGATCGCCGCGCTTTTCGGCCTCCTCGATCATCGAGATGCCGATGCGATCCTTGATCGAGCCGCCCGGGTTCATGAGCTCGAGCTTCAGGAAGAGCCGGCAAGGGCCCGTGTCGAAGCGTGTGATCTCGAGCAGCGGGGTCTGCCCCACCATCTCCAGCACATTGGCGTAAACCGTCATCGTCGCTCTCGGCGCCCGCCACGAAGGGGCCGTCATTCTACGCGATATGGAGACATTCCTGATTTTGACGAAATGGGGGCCGGCGAAATGGGCTTGGGAAATGGGGACATTCCTGATTTTCTATTCTGAAAATCAGGAATGTCCCCTTTCCCCGTGTCGCGTATGAATTGTAGGGCGGGTTTCAACCCGCCAGAATAGGGCGAATGCATGCGGCCCGACGGGAACCATCAGGCGGATGAGCAGCGCGCCCGCCATCTCGATCGCTTCGTTGCTCGACGAGGCCGTGAGAAAGCTCGCAGCTTCGAGCGATTCCCCGCGGCTCGACGCCGAGGTTCTGCTCGCCCACGCACTCGGGCAGCCGCGAAGCTTTCTGCGTGCCTGGCCCGAAAAGGCGCCGAGTGCCAAGTATGCGCAGGCCTTCGCGGATCTCGTCGCGCGGCGCGCCGCAGGAGCGCCCGTTGCCTATCTCACCGGCGAGCGTGAATTCTTCTCTTTGCCGCTGGCGGTCAATCCGTCGGTTCTCATCCCGCGCCCGGAAACCGAGCTGCTGGTCGAGCTGGCGCTGGAGAGGATTGCGCTGGATGCCGATCTGCAAATCCTCGACGCAGGCACCGGCAGCGGCGCCATCGCGCTCGCGATCGCGCGCGAGCGCCCGCGCTGCCGGGTCGTTGCCAGCGACGTTTCATTTGCCGCACTCACCATCGCGAAGTGGAATGCCGGGCGGCTCGGGCTCGGCGACGTTGCTTTTGTCGCAGGAGACTGGCTCGCGCCGTTCCCCGCAAGAAGCTTCAACCTCATCGTTTCGAATCCGCCCTACGTGCCGGACGCTGATCCCCATCTCGAACAGGGCGATGTGCGGGCCGAGCCGCGCATGGCACTCGCGGCCGGCACGGATGGCCTGGACGCGATCCGCATCATCGCGCGACAAGCCGCCCGCTGCCTGCGCCCCGGCGGCAGCCTGATTCTCGAGCACGGCCATGATCAGGGCGAAGCCGTAGCGGACATTCTGCAACGAAGCGGCTTTCGCAAGCTGCAGGCGGCGCGCGATCTCGGCGGCCAGGCGCGCGCAGCGTGCGGACAGATGTAACAACGACACGCACAGCCGGAGCCCACCAGACGCTGGACCTGCTGCTGGTCGATGAGGCGCTGGCGCGCCTGGCTGTTTTCGACCCGCGTCAGAGTCGTATCGTGGAACTGCGTTTTTTCGGTGGGCTCGATATCGAGGAGACCGCCGAAGCGCTGGGCATCTCGTCACCTACGGTTAAACGTGACTGGACGCTCGCCAAGGCGTGGCTGCATCGGGAGCTGAATAGCGATCCTGGTGTCGAGCCGCCTCATGACTCCTGAACGCTGGCAGCAATCAAGGCGCTGTTCGACCAGGCGCTCGAGCGTGAGCCCCCTGCCCGCGCTGCTTTGATCGCGGAGGTCAGCGCCGGCAACGATGAGTTGCGCCGCGAGGTGGAAAGCCTCCTCGCGGCTCTCGAGAAC
>JACDCP010000212.1 GCA_013817465.1 Gammaproteobacteria bacterium
TTGCTGATGTGCGGCTCGTGCTCGTGCGTCTCGCCGACCAGCTCTGCCGGCTTCGTTCGCTGAAACGCGGGCCGGCCGACACGCAACGCCAGGCGGCGCTCGAGACGCGCGAAATTTACGCGCCGCTCGCCAATCGCCTCGGCATCTGGCAGCTCAAGTGGGAGCTCGAGGATCTCGCGTTCCGTTTCCTCGATCCGGCCGCATACAAAAGCATCGCCGCGCGGCTGCGAGAACGGCGCCCCGACCGGGAAGGCTATATCCGGGAAGTCACAGGCACGCTGGAGGCGTTGCTGGCCGATGCCGGCATCGACGCGACCCTTGCCGGCAGGCCGAAACATATCTACAGCATCTGGCGCAAGATGCAGCGCAAGGGTGTCGAGTTCGAGGACGTCTTCGATATCCGCGCGGTGCGCATCCTGGTGCCGACGATTGCGGATTGTTACGGAGTGCTGGGCATCGTGCACAGCCGCTGGCCACACATCGCCGGGGAGTTCGACGATTACATTGCGACGCCGAAAGACAATCTGTATCGCTCTCTCCATACGGCCGTGACCGGCCCGCGCGGTGAGCCACTGGAGATACAGATCCGCACGCACGAGATGCACGAGCACGCCGAGCTGGGCGTCGCTGCGCACTGGCGCTACAAGGAGGGCGGGGCTGTCAGTGCTGCCTTCGAGCGGAAAATCAACTGGCTCAGGCGGCTGCTCGAGCCTTCCGACGGCGAAGAGACCGAGCGCGACTTCATCGACCGCATGCAGTCGGAGATTTTCGAGGATCGAGTCTACGCGATCAGCCCGCTCGGCGATGTCGTCGATCTGCCGAAAGGCGCCACGCCGCTCGATTTCGCGTACCACGTGCATACAGACATCGGCAATCACTGCCGCGGCGCGAAAATCAACGGCCGCATCGTGCAGCTCACGCAACAGGTCCGCAACGGCGACCGCATCGAAATCATCACGGCTCGCAACGGCACACCCAGCCGGGACTGGCTCATCCCGCAGCTCGGCTATCTGGCATCCGGTCGCAGCCGCGCCAAGGTACGGAGCTGGTTTCGCCGCCAGGATCAGGAACAGAATCGGCGCCAGGGACGGATCATGCTGGAGCGCGAGCTGCAACGCCTCGGGCTGAAGACTACCGCGCATGCGGAGATTGCGCGGCAACTTCGGCTCAGCCATGTCGACAGGCTTTACGGCGCGCTCGGTGAAGGTGAAATTACCCTGGCAAACGTGGCTGACGTGCTGCTGAAAGACAAGCCTGCAGCGGAGCAGGATGAGCCGCCGATCGTGAGACCGCGACGGCGGCGCTCGAACAGGTCGTCCAACGGCGTGACCGTCGAGGGCGTGGGTGATCTGCTGTCTCACTTCGCACGCTGCTGCAAGCCTGTGCCACCGGAAGAGATCGCCGGCTATATTACGCTCGGACGGGGCGTCAGCATTCATCGTGCCGACTGCTCGAATATGCTTCGCCTGGAGCAGACGAGTCGCGACCGCGTGCTCGCCGTGCGCTGGAGCGAAAGTGTGCATCGGACGTATCCGGTCGACATCCTCATTCAGGCGCACGATCGCCACGGGCTCGTGCGTGACGTGAGCACCCTGCTCGCCGACGAAAAGATCGGCATCCTCGGCATGCAGACCCGGACGCACCGCGCAACGCACAGCGCGGATATCGATCTGAGCGTCGAGATTGCCGGGCTTTCCGAGCTGAGCCGGTTGCTGCACCGCCTCGGCAGGCTGCCGAACGTGGTTCGAGTGAGCCGAATAGTCTGACGGCGAACAGTTTGACGGAGGCGCCATGCCGCAGCGTAAGAAAAAGCCGAGCCCCGCCCGCAGGAAGCACCTCGTCAAGGCGCGCTTTCACGTGCCCGGTCTGAGCAAGGCCGGCAGCTCCCTGACGCTGGAGATCTATGCCGATGAGCTCAAGCTCGGCACCCTGCAGATCGGCCGCGGCTCGCTGTACTGGTACGGCCGCAATCGCAAGAAGCGCAAGCGCATCAACTGGACCGACTTCGCCGACATGATGGACGATCTGGCCTACGGGAATTAGCAGCCTGGGAACTTCCGGCCGGTTAAAACCAACCCTACTTGTTAATAGCGTGAATCGCGCGCTTGTCGACGGCGAGCGCCGCCTCGTGCAGGGCCTCGCCCAGCGTCGGGTGCGAGTGGATGGTGCGCTGAATGTCCTCCGTGCTCGCCGAAAACTCCATGGCGAGCACGACTTCGGCTAACAGCTCGCCTGCGACGGGGCCGGCGATGTGCACGCCGAGGATTTCGTCATCGTCCTCGGCCGAGATGATCTTGACGAGCCCGGCTGTCTGCTGCATGCCTTTCGCGCGCCCGTTGGCGGCGAACGGGAACGTGCCGACCTTGTATTTGCGGCCGCTCTCATTGACCTGTTCTTCGGTCTGGCCCACCCAGGCGATCTCCGGCGCCGTGTAGATGACCGACGGGATCACCTTGTAATTCATTTCGGCGACTTCGCCCGCGATCAGGTCAGCCACCATGATGCCTTCCTCGGAGCCCTTGTGCGCGAGCATCGGTCCGCGCACGGCATCGCCGACCGCCCATACGTGCTGGACGCTCGTGCGGCATTCTTCGTCCACGTCGATGAAGCCGCGTTCGTCGAGCGTGATGCCCGTCTCATCCCCCAGCAGGCCTTCAGTGAACGGGCGCCGGCCGACCGACACGATCACCTTGTCGACCTCGAGATCGTGGCTGCCGGTTTTGTCCTCGTAGCTCACCCTGATGCCCGACTTGCCGGGTTTGGCGCCCGTCACTTTCGCGCCCAGGCGGATGTCGAGGCCCTGCTTGCTGAACTGTCGCTGGGCGTCCTTCGCAATCTGCCGATCCACGGTGAACAGAAAGTCGTCCATCGCCTCGAGGATGACGACCTCCGAGCCGAGGCGCTGCCAGACACTGCCGAGCTCGAGCCCGATGACTCCGCCGCCGATGACACCGAGCTTTTTCGGCACGGCATCGAATTCGAGCGCGCCCCAGGAATCGACGATCCGCTTGCCGTCGAAAGGTATGGCTTTGAGCCCGATCGGGCTCGACCCCGGCGCGAGGATCACGTCTTTCGCTGCGAGCGTCTCGGGCTTGCCGTCATGCGGCGTGAACTCGACCTTGCCCGCCGCGAGCAGCCTGCCGTGCCCCTTGAGCCCGGTCACCTTGTTGGCCTTGAACAGTGCATCGATGCCGCCGGTGAGCTGCTTGACGACGCCGGTCTTGCGCTTCTGCATGGCGGCGACATCCATCTTCACGCCGTCCACCTGAATGCCGTGGGCCGAAAACTCTTCCTTCGCGCGATGGTAGAGCTCCGTGGATTCGAGCAATGCTTTCGACGGGATGCAGCCGGCGTTCAGGCAGGTGCCGCCGAAGGCGGTGCTGCCGTCATGATTTTTCCACTCGTCGATGCAGGCCGTCGCGAGGCCGTGCTGCGCGGCGCGAATGGCGGCCACATAACCGGCCGGGCCGGCGCCGATGACGACGACGTCGAAACTCTGGCTCATTGTTTCTCCATGGTATATGTTGAAAAAGCCTTCCCTGGCTCTTTCAACTCCGCAATCCGAACATGCGATTTTCGGATTGCGAGCATTTTCGCAAATCAGATGCCGATCAGCAGTCGCGCCGGATCCTCGAGCGTTTCCTTGATCGCGACCAGAAACAGCACGGCTTCCCGCCCATCGACGATGCGGTGATCGTAGGTCAGCGCGATATACATCATCGGCCGCGCCTTGATCTCGCCGTCGATCACCATCGGCCGCTCCTGGATCTTGTGCATGCCGAGGATGGCGCTCTGCGGGGGATTGAGGATCGGTGTGGACATCAGCGAGCCGAACACGCCGCCGTTGGTGATCGTGAACGTTCCGCCGGTCAGATCGTCGAGGCCGATCGTGCCCTCGCGCGCTTTGCCCGCGTACTCGTTGATGCCCCGCTCCACGTCGGCAAAGCTCATCTGCCCTGCATCGCGCAGGATCGGCACCAGGAGGCCCCGCTCGGTGGACACCGCGATACCGATATCGTGGTAGTCGTGATAGATAATGTCGTTGTTCTCAACAGACGCGTTGACGACCGGATACTGCTTCAGCGCTGCAATCGCAGCCTTGACGAAGAAGGACATGAACCCGAGCCGCACGCCGTGCGCCTGTTCGAAGGGCTCCTTGTAGCGTGTGCGCAGAGCCATGACCTCACCGAGATCGACCTCGTTGAACGAGGTCAGCATGGCGGCCTCGCTCTGCGCCTGCACCATGCGCTCGGCGATGCGCGCCCGCAATCGGGTCATGGCGACGCGCTCTTCGTGACGCGGCTCTGCCGAGGCAGGCTGCGGCCCGCGCGCCTCCCCTGCCTTGTGCTCTTTTCTGTTCTGTTTCTGCTCCTTCGGCGGGGCGACTTTGCCGCCCTCGAGGAAGCCCATGACATCCGCCTTGGTGAGGCGCCCGTCGCGACCGCTGCCGGCGATATCGGCCGGATCGATATCGTGCTCCTCGAGCAAATGGCGCACCGACGGGCTCAGCCTGGCGGCCGAGCGGTCTTTTGCAGCAGATTCTGCTTCATCATCGTCCTTGGGCTTGCCAGGCTCGTCTTCGCTTGCAGCGCGCGGTTCCGTATCCGGCTTCGCAGCCTTCTTCTCCCGCTTCTCTCCGTCGCCCTGCTTCGCCGCCGCGCCTCCCTCGTCGAGAATGGCAAGCAATTCGCCGCTCGTGACGGTCGTGCCGTCCTTGATCCGGATCTCCTTGAGCACGCCTGAGGCCGGGGCAGGCACCTCGAGCACGACCTTGTCCGTTTCCAGATCCACCAGGTTTTCGTCGCGTTCGACCGCATCGCCGGGCGCCTTGTGCCAGGCGACGAGCGTCGCGTCGGCAACCGACTCGGGGAGCTGCGGAACCTTGACTTCAATGCTCATGCTTGTTTCCTGTTGACCCTGGACTGCTTGCTCTGGCGTTTCGCGGTCACTTCGTTCACTTCGATGCCGAGCGCTGCGGCCACCAGTGAGCGCTGTTGCTGCTCGTGGAGCTGATAAATACCCGAGGCGGGCGCAGCAGCCTGCGACCGGCCCGCGTACTCGAAAGCGTGGCGTTTCGCGAGCGGTTCCTGCAGTCGATGGCGGATCTGATACCAGGCGCCCTGATTCTGCGGTTCCTCCTGACACCAGACAATCTCGTCCGCATCGGCATACTGCTCGACGACGGACGCATAGGCATCGATCGGGAACGGGTAAAGCTGTTCGACGCGCACCAGCGCCACGCCTTGCGTCTCGCTCGACTCACGGGCCTGAAACAGGTCGTAGTAAACCTTGCCGCTGCAGAAAACGACGCGCCTGACTTTTTTCGTATCGACCTTTCCGGTCTCGCCGATGACTTCCTGGAAGCCCCCTTTCGTCAGCGCTTCCAGCGGCGACACGGACAGCTTGTGGCGCAGCAGGCTTTTCGGCGTCATCACGATCAAGGGCCGCCGAAACGGGCGCAGCATCTGCCGGCGCAGCATATGGAACATCTG
>JACDCP010000213.1 GCA_013817465.1 Gammaproteobacteria bacterium
GTTGCGCGCCGGCTGGCGGCGCGGGAGGCGCGGGCGCTGGCGGCAGTGGCCGACGTTCCCGCCGTGCCGCGACTGATCGCCTGGCGCGACGGAGTGCTCGAACGAAGCTGGCTGGACGGAGAGCCGATGCAGATCGCGAAGCCGCGAAGCGCGGTTTACTTCCGCGATGCGTTCCGGTTGTTGCAGCGGCTCCATCGAATGGGACTCGCCCACAACGACCTCGCCAAAGAGCCGAACTGGCTGGTGCGGGCAGATGGCAGTCCCGGCATCCTCGACTTTCAGCTCGCCACGGTTACGCGCCGGCGTGGCCGGCTGTTCAGGATGCGCGCCCGCGAGGATATCCGCTATCTCCTCAAGCACAAACGGACCTACCGTCCGCAGGCGTTGACGGCGCGCCAGAAGCGCTTGCTTGCGACACCGGCGCCACTCTCGCGCATCTGGATGGCGACGGGCAAGCGGCTATACTTGCTCGTCACGCGCCGCCTGCTCAGATGGGCGGATCGCGAAGGCGCCGGAGACCGGAATCTGTGAGGCCTCATGTACGTTTGCCACGCCCATAATCTCGTCGAGCCGCGCGAGGAACAGCCGCTCCACTACGGTATCCGCCTGAGCCTGCCGCCCGACGATCCATTGATTCCGGTTCTGGGCGCCGACTGGGAGACGTTTCACTGGTTTGCAACACTCGAGGAGCGCGACGAAGCGCTCGAGGACAAGAGCAGCCGGCATCTGTACTCACGGCGCGGCGACCTGCCGCAGCTCGTATTCGAGAAAGTAGAGCGCTGAGC
This sequence comes from Gammaproteobacteria bacterium, assembly GCA_013817465.1. Classification (GTDB taxonomy): domain Bacteria; phylum Pseudomonadota; class Gammaproteobacteria; order Steroidobacterales; family JACDCP01; genus JACDCP01. The sequence continues at coordinate 786 of JACDCP010000213.1, forward strand.
CTGTTGCTCGGGGACTGCCAACTGCACCGGCGCAATCAAGAGGACTCAGCAGACGCTCGGCATTCATCGGCGATCATGCACGTTAGCATGAACATTGCTCTTTTCAAGCCTTTCTCATCATTGATTTTCGCAATTGCAGGACACGGAGGTCCCACATGAAAGCGTCACCTGGCACGGCAAGCGCGATGTGCGTGTCGACACGGTACCCGATTCGATCATCCACAATCCCACGGACGCCATCGTGCGTATCACGACAACGGCGATCTGCGGCTCGGATCTGCACCTCTACGAAGTGCTGGGTCCGTTCATCGAAGCCGGCGACATCCTCGGCCATGAGCCCATGGGAATCGTTGAAGAGGTCGGTTCCGAGGTCACGCACATCGCAGCGGGCGACCGGGTAGTGATCCCGTTCCAGATCGCCTGCGGTCAATGCTACATGTGTGACCTCGGCCTGCACACGCAGTGCGAGACCACTCAGGTCCGTGATCAGGGCATGGGAGCGGCGTTGTTCGGTTACACGAAGCTTTACGGCGAGGTGCCGGGCGGACAAGCTGAGTACCTGCGTGTCCCGCAGGCGCAGTTCGGACCCATCAAGGTGCCCGAGGGTCCGCCCGATGAGCGCTTCGTTTACCTCTCCGACGTTCTGCCGACGGCGTGGCAGGCGGTCGAATACGCTGGCGTACCTGACGGGGGAAGCGTGACGGTGCTCGGCCTCGGTCCTATCGGGCAATTCAGCGCGCGTATCGCGCGGCATCGCGGCTACCGCGTGATCGCCGTCGACCTCGTGCCGGAAAGGCTCGAGATGGCGCGCCGCCAAGGCATCGAAGTGCTCGATACCCGCGACCATGACGATATCGCCGATGCGATTCGCGACATGACCGGCGGCCGCGGCACCGATTCGGTGATTGACGCGGTCGGCATGGAAGCGCATGGCTCGCCAGCCAGCAAGTTTGCGCAGACACTCACCGGCTTCCTGCCTGATGCGATCGCGCGCAGGATGATGGAGAAAGCCGGCGTCGACCGCCTCAACGCCCTCTACCTGGCAATAGACATCGTGCGCCGCGGCGGCACGATTTCGCTCATCGGCGTCTACGGCGGCCAGGCCGATCCCATGCCCATGCTGACGATGTTCGACAAGCAGATCCAGCTACGCATGGGTCAGGTAAACGTCAAGCGCTGGGTCGACGACATCATGCCGCTTCTCATGGACGGCGATCCGCTCGAGGTAGAAGGCTTTGCGACGCACAAGCTGCCGCTCGAGCAGGCGCCTCACGGCTATGAGATCTTTCAAAAGAAGGAGGACGGGGCGATCAAGGTGCTGCTGCAACCCTGATCGGATTTCATCTTCTTTCCGGCAACTCCGCGCCTGGCGGCCACTTCAGAGATCGCCTTTGCGCCGCCACAGCCAATCGTTGCAAGTCGGCTTGTAAGCCTTACACGCGGCGTACGACGGATCGACCTGATTCCCGCCCAACGGGTTCGCTGTGCCGGTGGCACGATTTATGCCTCTGATTATCTTCTCGCAGCGCGAAACGTTTTAGCAATCATCCGGTCGCGGATCGACCGGCATCTTCGACATTTTGGACAAGGAGGATTCCATGGCACAGGCATTGAAAGGCAAAAAGGTCGCCATTCTCGTTGAGAACGGCTTCGAGCAGGTCGAGCTGACCGAGCCGCGCAAGGCGCTCGAGGCGGCGGGCGCCAAGGCCAGCGTCGTCTCGCCGGTCGACGGCAAAGTCAAAGGCTGGAACCACACGCAATGGGGCGATGAGATTCCGGTCGACGTTTCTCTCGACGACGCCGATGCGGACGACTATGACGCGCTGCTGCTGCCCGGCGGCGTGATGAATCCTGACAAGCTGCGGCAGAACGAGACCGCGCTCGGGTTCGTCAGCGCGTTTTTCGACGCGAGAAAACCGGTGGCCGTCATCTGCCACGGGCCGTGGACCCTGATCGATGCGGGCGTCGTCGAGGGCAGGACGATCACGTCCTGGCCGTCGCTCCAGGCGGACCTGCGAAATGCCGGCGCGGACTGGGTGGACGAGGAAGTGGTCGTTGACCAGGGTCTGGTCTCGAGCCGCAAGCCCGACGACCTCCCGGCGTTCAATCGCAAAATGATCGAAGAGTTCGCGGAAGGACGTCATCCACAGAGCTCGGCAGCATGAGGACCGCACGCCTGAAAAATCTCGAGGACCAGGTCGTCGTCATCACGGGCGCGTCGTCGGGCATCGGCCTGACGACGGCGCGCGAGGCCGCGAGGCGCGGTGCGCGCCTCGTCCTTGCCGCGCGCAACGAGCAGGCGCTGGAGCAAATCACTGACGAGATTCGCGAGCTGGGCGGGGAAGCCGTCTACGTCAAGGCGGATGTCGGCAGCGAGGACGATGTGCGCGAGATCTCGCGGGTCGCTCTCGAGCGGTTCGGGACGTTCGATACCTGGATCAACAATGCCGGCGCCTCCATCTACGGACGGCTCAGCGAAGTCGCGACCGAGGACCATCGCCGGCTGTTCGAGACCAACTTCTGGGGCGTCGTGTATGGCTCGCTGGAAGCGGCGAAGCACCTCCGGAACCGGGGCGGCGCGATCATCAACATCGGCTCGACGCTCTCGGACCGCTCGATCCCGATGCAGGGCATGTACTGCGCCTCGAAACATGCCGTCAAGGGCTTTACGGATGCGCTGCGAATGGAGCTCACCGAAGAAGGCGCGCCGGTCTCGGTAACGCTCGTCAAGCCGAGCGGCATCGACACGCCTTATCCGCTGCACGCGAAGAACTACATGGACGAGGAGCCGAGCCTGCCTGCGCCGGTCTACGCGCCGGACGTGGTCGCTGAAACGATCCTGAACTGCGCCGAGCATCCGAAGCGCGATGTGTTCGTCGGTGCCGGCGGAAAGTTTCTTTCGGCGCTCGGACAGCACGCGCCACGGCTGACGGACAGGATCATGGAAGCCACGATTATCCGGCAGCAGAAATCGGGGCGGCCGCCGCGGGACCGGGACGGATTGCACTCGCCCTCTTTCGGCCTGCAGGAACGCGGTGAATACGAAGGGCACGTGGCGGAGTCGGCGCTCTACACGAAAGCTTCCCTGCATCCGTTCGTCACGGGCTCGCTGGCGGTAGGCGCGGGGCTGTTGACGGCCGCTGCGCTGCGCCAGGCGCGCGATGGGCGCGGGCGCAGCCGATCCTGGTGGCACAGTCGATGAACTCAATGAGAGATGAAATGGTGAATGAAGCCTTGCTCGTGAGACTCGAGGCGAAGCCGGGACGCGAGAAGGACGTCGAGGACTTTCTCCGCAGCGGCCTGCAGATGGTCGAGGAGGAACCGGACACAACCACCTGGTATGCGATCAAGCTGGGCCACTCAACTTTCGGCATCTTCGACACCTTCCCCGACGAGAGCGGACGGCAGGCGCATCTGGCTGGCCGCGTTGCCCAGGCGCTGAAGGACAAAGGCCCCGAGCTTTTATCAGCAGATCCCGTTATCGAGAAAGTCGACGTGCTGGCAGCGAAGCTCCCTCACTAGCAATCACGGCGAGTCACATGCAGGAAGCCATTGAAATCGGGTTCCAGACTTTCGTCTCCGACGGCGATCATAGCTTCGGCGCCGTTCGCGAAATTGCACCGGATGACCGTCCGGAGCTCGTGATCTACGTCGAGAACGCGGGCGATTTCGTCGTACCGCTCGCGGCCGTCGAGGCCGTCCACTCACAGAAGGTGATCCTGAGCTGCGACAAGCTCGAGCCGCGTTTGCGCGAGGCGATCGGCCACGCGCACGACGCCGAGGAACCCTCGGAATTCGATTGAGGAGACAACTGATGAGCCAACAGGAAAACGTACACGCAACGAAGAGATTCGGCGAGGCAATCAACCAGGGCAAGCTGGATACGCTGCGTCAGGTGATGGCGCCCGGCGTCGTCGATCACGATCCGGCGCCGGATCAGGCTGCGGGACCGGAGGGCTTCGTACAGTTCTTCGAGGATTTTCGCGACGCGTTTCCGGATCTGGAAGTGAGCGTCGAACACATGGTGTGTGACGACGAGAACGTGGCCATTGCCTACACGGTCACCGGCACACAGCAGGGCGATTTTCTCGGTGTTCCGGCGACCGGCCGCCAGATCAGCGCACGGGGCATGCAGATCGCGCGCTTCGCGGACGGCAAGATCGTCGAACGCTGGGGCAGCTCGGATCAGCTCGGCATCCTGAAACAACTTGGCGCGAATCCCGCCGCGGGATGAATCGCCACGCCGACGGCTGTCAGTCAGTTGAAGGTTTGCCCGAGGAACAGATAGAACGCCTGCTCGCCTCCCTCCGCGAAGCCGCTCGCGAGATAGAGCGGCCCGAGATAAGTATCCAGGCCCAGGAACAGACTCCCGCCGAGCAGCAAAGAGTCGAGCGCCGCAGCGCCACGGTCATCGAACACATTGCCGGCCTCGATCGAGCCGCCCGCATAGAACGGCCAGTCGAACAGGCCGCCGCCCGTTTCGCCGATCCGGCGGTAGTAGACGAGGTGGCCGAGCGCCAGGTGTGGCCCGGTGAGCTCTTCGCGCTGGAAGCCGGACAGGCGCAGAAATCCGCCTAGGCGATAGAAATCCTGAATGGCGTCCTCCTCGCCGGCGAAGGTACTGCCGAGCTGGACGCCCGCCGCAAAGGTGTTGCGGCCGAAGCTGCGCGTGCCGAGATAGTTGGCACTGATG
>JACDCP010000214.1 GCA_013817465.1 Gammaproteobacteria bacterium
GCTGGCCAATCTCCAGGAGCGCGGCGCGATGTTCGTCAGCCCGCAGGACCCCGTCTACGAGGGTCAGATCGTCGCCGAAAACGCCCGCGACAACGACATGACCGTCAACCCCACGACGGCCAAGCAGCTCACCAACATGCGGACGACCAGCAGCGACGAGAACATCATCCTCAAGCCCGCCCGCAAGATGACGCTCGAGCAGGCGCTGGAATACATCGAGGAAGACGAGTTGGTCGAAGCGACGCCGCAGAGCATCCGCCTGCGCAAGAAAGTGCTTGCGGCAGGCATGCGCCGAAGGGAATCGCGCCAGCGCGTGGTATAGAATCCCGCTGATCTTCGGACCCACGGCCGCGCGGCGTCCCGTGCCGATTTCGAGGGGGCCTGCCGCGAGCCAGAGTTCAAGGAGAAAACTTCACCCGGCGCCTATTACAGCCCGCCGGCCATGGACGGCACGCGTCCCGGCATCTTTCATGATCTGGTGCTGAAAGCCGGCGCCGTGCCGCTGACCATCCTGCGCGAGGTCGTCGAGGACTGGATTGCGCAGGGCAGGGCGGTCCGGTCGGCAGCATAAGCATCGGTTTTTCTACTCCTCGAGCGGCGGTTTGCGAGCCTGATTGGCCTGTTCGAAAGCGTAGGCGATTTCGATCAGGTTCTTTTCACTGAATGCGGCGCCGAAGAACGAGATCCCCACGGGCAGACCGGAAATGTATCCGGCCGGCACGGTGACGTTAGGATAACCGGCGACGGCGGCGAGCGACGAGCTGCCGACGCTGAAGTGATCACCGTTTACGTGATCCGTCAGCCATGCGGGACCGTTTGACGGCGCGATCAGTGCATCGAGATCGTGCTCAGCCAGTGCGCCGTTGATGCCGTCACGAGCAATGCGGCCGCTGGTTGTCAGCGCATGCAGATATTCCGTGTCCGTCAGCGGACCCTTGCTTTGCGCCGACTCCATGATGTCTTGTCCGAAATGAGGCATGACGGAATCGGCATTTGCCATATTGAATTCGATGATTGCCTCCAGAGTCTTCAATGGGGCGTTCGACGACTCGAGGTAATCGTTCAGGTCGGATTTGAACTCGTACAGCAGAACCTCGTATTCGGCATCGCCCATGCCTTCGGTGTCGATTTCGATCGGGTCGACGATTTCGGCGCCCCTGGATTTCAGGATGGCGACGCTGTCGTCAAAAACCTTGTGTATCCGCTCGTCGTTTCCTGCCCCGGAGTGTGTTCGCAACACACCGATCCTCTTTCCGCGCAGCGCGCCGGCACTGAGTCCGGCTGCATAGTCCGGCACGGAGTCGGAGCGGCGACGGGCGGCAGGAGCGGCCGGATCCTTCGCAGCCATCACGGTGAGCAATAACGCCGCATCCTTGACCGTCCGCCCCATAGGCCCGGCGGTATCCTGGCTGTGCGCGATCGGAATGATGCCGGCCCGGCTGACCAGGCCGAGCGTCGGCTTGAGGCCGACGATGCCATTGATGGCGGCGGGACAGATAACGGACCCGTCGGTTTCCGTACCGACTGCAAGCACCGTCAAATTTGCCGATACGGCGACCGCCGAGCCGCTCGACGAGCCACAGGGGTTGCGCAGCGGATCGTAAGGGTTTCTGGTCTGGCCGCCGATACTGCTCCAGCCGCTCGACGAATTCTGCGATCGGAAATTTGCCCACTCACTGAGGTTTGCCTTGCCGAGAATGACAGCGCCGGCCTCGCGGAGGCGCGCAACGATAAAGGCATCGTCGGGTGGCCGATGACCGGCGAGCGCGATCGATCCGGCGGTCGTCATCATTTTGTCGGCGGTATCGATATTCGCCTTGAGCACGACGGGAATGCCATGCAGCGGGCCGCGAGCGCCGGATTCCCGCCGTTCTTCGTCCAGCGCCTCTGCAATGTCGAGCGCGTCCGGGTTGACCTCGATGATCGACCTCAACGCGGGACCGTTACGGTCAATTTCGTTAATTCTTCGCAGATAAAATTGAACGAGTTGACGTGAGGTGACATTGCCCCGTTCCATCGAATCCTGCAGCGAGGCAACGCCGCGCTCACGAAAATCCCGCTGCTCCACGGTCACGCATGCGCTTGCGAACAGGGACAGCACGCTTGCCAGTATCGTCAAGCGCTTCATATATTTCGCCGAACGAATCGGAGCCTCATGCACGAAATCGCTCCCCGGCAATCCGTGCCGGGGAGCGAGATATGGTGGAGGCGGCGGGACAGTGATTCCGCATCTTTCGATGCGGCCTGGACTATGTCTTCATCCGGTATTCCGGATGCGGAGCGTGTTATTCACCATTGCCGATGAATCCTAGTGCCCGCCCGGCGCAAAGCTCGGCGAGCCTATGAGTCTCTACAGGGCAGGCCTGAGGTTAGCCCTCTTCCTACCCCTCGGCGTTGCCATGCCGCCGGCGATTCCTTCGCCGGCGCCGTCAGGGTTCACCGATGTAAGCCCCGTTTTCACTGTGCCGTTGCCGGCACAGGCGACCATTCAATCAATCGAACCCGCGTCCGCAAGCCCTCCGCCTCAAGCTCTACATGCTTAGCCGGTCAATTGTTCTCACTGCGGGCTACCCGACAGGCAGGGAAAGCCAGCAGCCAGCTCAGTGTGTTTTAGCGGCTCGGCCCTGAACATGCCTCACGCGCGATCATGTGTAGGGGTGACCCCTGGGTCTGAACCGCACATGCACGAGTTCAGTCAGAGGGCTCTAGGCTGGTGTTTAAGCAGCTAGTGCGTAGTTGTCGTCGTTGGCAACTATATTGGTTGCAGTTGGATTTACGAGGTGTTCTGCGCCTCGGCATGCACCTGAGGGTTCGCGACCCACGTCGAAGCCAGTCGCCCCCATCGAGTGAACGTGCATTGTAATCCATGCAGCGCCCACGCCCAATGGATATGGGGCATCGAGCTTTTGCTGAGTCTGTTTCGAGATTAACGCACTAACCTATTGATTATCTAATCTTCATCAGCCGACTTTTCTGCCGCTGCCAGTCGCGCTCCTTCTGGTCAGCGCGCTTGTCGTGCTGTTTCTTGCCTTTCGCAAGACCGATATCGAGCTTCGCTTTGCCGCGTTTCCAGTAAAGAGCGAGCGGCACCAGTGTGTAGCCCTTGCGCTCGACTGCGCCCACGAGCCTATCGAGCTCCCGCCGGTGCAGCAGGAGTTTGCGCGTGCGCGTCGGATCCGCCGACACGTGCGTGGATGCGGACAGCAGCGGCGAAATATGGGCGCCGAGCAGCCAGGCCTGCGCCTCGCGCAACACCACGTAGCCTTCCGTGAGCTGGGCCCGTCCCGCGCGCAGGCTCTTCACTTCCCAGCCTTCCAGCGCAAGGCCCGCCTCGTAATTCTCCTCGATGAAGTATTCATGCCGCGCTTTCTTGTTGAGCGCGATCGTGCTGTCGCCGGCCTGTAACTTTTTCGGCTTGGTGCGGGTCATATGGGCATCCGAAGCGCGCATTATAGGCCAGCCGCACGGCGGCACGGCTGCGCCCGCGCAGCAGGTCGCGCCCGGAAGCCAAACCGGGCGCGCTGTTGTCTGACCTGTTGAATTCCTCCAGAATCGCCGTTTTTACGCGGCCGGGTGATTTATTTCGTGACCAATACAACGCTCCCGGTGACCCGGCGAACTTCCTTGCACGGCTTCTGGTCGTCGCGCATGGCGTTCATCCTGGCCGTGTCGGGATCGGCCATCGGCCTCGGCAACATCTGGAAGTTTCCGTATATCACGGGGCAGAACGGCGGCGGCGCTTTCGTCATTGTTTACCTGTGCTGCGTATTTCTGATCGGCCTGCCAATCATGATCTCGGAGATTCTCATCGGCCGCCGCGGCCGGCGTAACCCGGTCACGACGATGGGTCTGCTCGGTGAAGAGGAGGGCGGTCACAAGTACTGGCAGCTAGTCGGCGTGATGGGCATATTCGCCGGGTTCATTATCCTGTCTTTCTACAGCGTGATTGCCGGCTGGTCACTGAGCTACATCTTGCGGGCGGCAAGCGGCGCGTTCACGGGCGGCGATGCGACACAGATCGGCGGCGTATTCACCGCGATCACGGGCGTCTGGTGGAGATCGGCAGCCTGGCACACGCTGTTCATGCTCATGACCGTGCTGGTCGTCGCTCGCGGAGTCCAGCGCGGTCTGGAGCAGGCCGTGCGCATCCTGATGCCGGCTTTGTTCCTGCTGCTGATCGTCCTGCTCGGCTACAGTGCGGTCTCCGGCCAGTTTGCAGCAGGCTTCGACTACATGTTCCGCGCGGATTTCTCAGCGCTCAGCGGCAATTCCGTCCTGATAGCGCTCGGGCACTCGTTTTTCACTCTGAGCGTCGGCATTTGTGCGGTGATGGCTTACGGAGCATACCTGCCGCAGAGCACGTCGATCACCGGCACCGCCAGCACGGTGGTTATCGCCGACACGGTCGTCTCGCTGGTGGCCGGGCTGGTCATCTTTCCGATTGTCTTTGCCAATGGGCTGGCTCCCGATGCCGGTCCGGGCCTGATCTTCAGGACGTTGCCGCTGGCGTTCGGCAACATGCCGGCCGGCGCATTTTTCGGCGCGTTGTTTTTCATCCTGCTTTCGTTTGCGGCATGGACATCCGCGATCGGCCTCATCGAGCCCGCTGTCGCCTGGGCCGTGGAAAGGCGTGGGCTCACACGGGCAACCGCGGCGGCCGTCATCGGCTTGTTCGTCTGGGCGTTCGGTTTTGCAACCGTGCTGTCGTTCAACGAGCTGGCCCACGTCCGATTCCTGCGCGGCACGATATTCGACAACATCGATTACCTCGCGAGTAATATTCTACTGCCGCTAGGCGGACTGCTGATCACGATATTCGCCGGTTGGGTGATCTGCCGCAACGCGAGCGCGGATGAGCTCGACGTCGGCACCGGCCTGCTTTACCGGGCCTGGCGCTTTCTGACGCGGTACGTCGCCCCCGTAGGCGTGATCCTGATTTTCCTGCACGCCATAGGCGTGTTCGCGCCCTAGACTGACAATTTTGCGTGAAATAAATCGCAATGCGCGTGTGTCGTATACCTGCGAACAAATGTTCGCGCTCGTCGACGATATTCCCGCGTATCCGGAGTTCCTGCCCTGGTGCGGGTCGGCCGTCGTGCACTCGCGCGCCGTTGATGCGGTGACCGCGAGCCTCGAGGTGGTCAAAGGCCCGATCAGCAAATCGTTTACGACGCGCAATTGGCTCGATCCCGGCCGGCGCATCGATATGGAGCTGCTGGACGGCCCGTTCCGCGAGCTCGACGGGCACTGGCGTTTCGAGCCCGTCGAGAATGGCTGCCGGATCTCCTTCGACATTCGATTCGAATTCTCGAACCCGTTGTTCGAAATGGTCTTCGGCCCGGTTTTCGAGGAGACCTGCCGTTCGCTGGTCGACGCGTTTGGCGCCCGCGCCGAAGACGTTCATGGCCGACGTTGAGCCCGGCTGGATAAGGGTCGAGGTGGCTTACGCCCTGCCGT
>JACDCP010000215.1 GCA_013817465.1 Gammaproteobacteria bacterium
ACCGGCAACGCATGCATGTCTGACCTGATCAGAGGCTCCTGGGGAATTAGAACACAATCGCCGCGGACGGTTCGGCCGACAGGCTCGCGAAGTGTGAGCTGCATCGTTTTTCAGCCCGCGGCAGCGGTGCTATAGTCGGCGCGTTCATCGCGGCTGCCAGGAGATTGCAGCCACGGCCGTGATCGGGACTACAGCCACGACCGCGAGGGAGATATAAACCGTGAACGCCGGCATTCTGCTCACGTTCGCCCTGCTTTTGTTCGGCAGCAGCATCGCGCAGGCCGATGTATTGCTGCTCGACGGCATCGACGCCGCGAGTGTCGCTGACGGGGAGCGACCGGCCCGCGGCACGAGCATGGATCGGGTCGAAGCGCGCTTCGGTGTGCCGGTCTCGCGCGACGGCGCGGTCGGCGAGCCGCCGATCAGCCGCTGGGAATACGCGGATTTCGTCGTGTATTTCGAGCATCAGCACGTTATTCACGCCGTGACGAAGCAGCCAGGAATATCGTGAAAAGACATTCAATAAGTATACTAGTATATTGAAATAAAACGTTTTTCATTGAGGCGGATCACCCGCCCTATGGCTGGCTTGCAGTGAGTGGACGCCTTTCGTTGCATGGACCAGGCAGCCGATCCGCTGAATCCACCGCCCGCTCCTGAGCCCGCCGGTCCGCAGGCGCGCTGGGGCCAGCTTTACGGCGCCGCGCTGCCTCTGGCGATCAGCACGCTGGCGCGCCGGCATCCCGGGCCGGTGCTCGTCGTGCCGCCGGCGGCCGCCGAAGCGGACGCGCTCGAGGCCGAGCTCTGCTTCTTCGCCGGTGATGAGTTGCCGGTGCTGCGCTTCCCGGATCTCGAGACCCTACCCTACGATGTCTTTTCGCCGCACCAGGACATTATTTCGCAACGCATCGAGGCGCTCTACCGTTTACCTGCGCTGCGGCGTGGTCTGGTCGTCATAGGCAGCCGCACTTTGCTGCAGCGCCTGCCGCCCGGGGATTATGTCAACTCGGGCACCCTGCTCCTCGCCGCTGGCGACCGGCTCATTGTCGAAGACATGCGGCGCAAGCTCGAAGCCGCCGGCTACGCAGCCGTACCTCAGGTCGTTGAGCACGGCGAGTTCGCCGTGCGCGGCTCGCTGCTCGATGTCTTCCCGATGGGCTCAACGGAGCCGCTGCGCATCGATCTGTTCGACGACGAAATCGAGACCATCCGCAGCTTCGACCCGGACACGCAGCTTTCCACCGGCAAGCGCGATAGCATTCGGCTCTTGCCGGCACGCGAATACCCGTTGACCGGGGACGGAATCCGCGGCTTTCGCGGCCGCTTCCGCGCACGCTTCGAGGGCGACCCCACGCGCGCGCAGATCTATCGCGATGTGTCCGATGGCATCGCGTCCGGCGGCATCGAGTATTACCTGCCGCTCTTTTTCGAAACGACCGCTACATTTTTCGATTATCTGCCTGCCGGCGCCGTCTGCGTAACGCTCGGTGACGGCCTCGCGGCTGCGACCGAAGCCTGGGCGGAAATCGAGGAACGCCACGCGCAGCGCGCGCACGACCGGGAACGGCCGATCCTCACACCGGCCGAGATCTTTCTGTCGCCGGCAGAGCTCGAGAAGCGGCTGGGGATCTATAGCCGCATCCGCGCCGACCGGTTCGAGATTCCCGAAGGCGCCGTGAGCGAACCCATACACAATTTCGGGAGCGCGGCGCCGCCAGAGCTCCGGCTCGATAATCGCGCCGCGAACCCCGCCCATCAGGTGCTCAAGTTCATCGATGGCTTCGGCGGGCGCGTGCTGTTCGTCTGCGAATCCGCCGGGCGACGGGAAACCCTGCGCGATCTGCTACGCGCCCACGACAGGGAGTTGCCGGTGGTCGGCGGCTGGCGCGCGTTCCTCGGCGGCGACGAGCGGCTGGCGGTCGCCGTCGCGTCGATCAGTGAAGGCCTGCGTCTCGACGGCGCAGGCCTGGCGGTCATCGCCGACGATCAGCTTTTCGGCGACCGCGCGCGGCAGCAGGCCCGGCGGCGGCGCAGCGACCGGGATCCCGAATCCATTATCCGCGAGCTCACGGACCTGAATCCCGGCTCGCCCGTCGTGCACGAAGATTACGGCGTCGGCCGCTATTTGGGGCTCGAGACGCTGGAGGTCGGCGGGCTGACCGCGGAATTTCTCACGTTGGGCTATGCCGGCGGCGATAAGCTCTACGTGCCGGTGCATTCGCTGCAGTTGATCACGCGCTATACGGGTGCCGCGCCCGAGCAGGCGCCGCTCCACCGGCTGGGCGGAGAGCAGTGGCAGCGTGCACGGGCCAGGGCAGCAAAGCGCATCCGCGACGTGGCGGCCGAGCTGCTCGATCTCTACGCGCGGCGCGCGGCGCGGCCCGGTCATGCGTTTCGTCTCGACGAGCGCGATTTCCGTGCGTTTTGCGCCGATTTTCCGTTCGACGAAACGCCGGACCAGCAGCGCGCCATCGATGAGGTGGTCCAGGATCTGCGCGAGCGCGAGCCCATGGATCGCGTGGTTTGCGGCGACGTCGGCTTCGGCAAGACTGAAGTCGCGCTGCGCGCCGCCTTCATCGCCGTACAGGACGGCGCGCAGGTCGCGTTGCTCGTGCCGACGACGCTACTCGCCCAGCAGCATTTCGCGACCTTCCGCGACCGCTTTGCGGACTGGCCCGTGCGCATCGAGCTCCTGTCGCGGTTTCGCTCGCAGAAGCAGTCGAACGCAGCTCTCGAGGGCATGCGCACAGGCCAGGTCGACATCGTCATCGGCACCCACAAGCTGCTCGGCGCGATGGTCGAGTTCAAAAGCCTGGGCCTGGTGATCATCGACGAGGAACACCGCTTCGGTGTGCGTCACAAGGAACGCCTCAAGGCGCTCAAGGCCGATGTCGACACGCTCACGCTGACCGCGACGCCGATACCGCGCACGCTCAACATGGCGCTCGGCGGCATCAAGGAAATGTCGCTGATCACGACGCCGCCCGAGGAACGTCTCGCGATCAAGACTTTCGTCACCGAGTGGAACGGCCCGCTCATCCGCGAGGCCTGCCTGCGCGAAATCCGGCGCGGCGGCCAGGTATATTTCGTGCACAACAACGTGCAGACCATCGATCGCGTCGCGGCGGACGTGGCCGCGCTCGTGCCCGAGGCGAATCTGCGCATCGCACACGGCCAGATGCGGGAGCGCGAGCTCGAGCAGGTGATGCTCGACTTCTACCACCGCCGCTTCAATCTGCTGGTCTGTACGACGATCATTGAAAGCGGCATCGACATCCCGACGACGAACACGATCGTCATCAACCGCGCCGACAAGCTCGGCCTCGCACAGCTCCACCAGCTCCGCGGCCGCGTGGGACGCTCGCATCACCGGGCGTACGCCTACCTGATCGCACCGCCCGCCGCGGCCATGACCGCGGACGCCGTCAAGCGCCTGGAGGCGATCGAATCGCTCGAAGACCTGGGCGCGGGCTTCACGCTGGCGACGCACGACCTGGAGATCCGCGGCGCAGGCGAGCTGCTCGGCGAGGAACAGAGCGGCCAGATCCAGGAGATCGGCTTCAGCCTGTATACCGAGCTGCTGGGGCGCGCGGTCGAGGCGATGCGCAACGGGCGTGAGCCCGATCTCACAGGCCCCCTCGAACACGGACCCGAGATCGACCTCGGTGTGGCGGCGCTGCTGCCGGAGGACTACCTGCCGGACGTGCACATGCGCCTCATTCTCTACAAGCGCATTGCCAGCGCCGCGGACGAGGAAGCCCTGCGCGATCTGCAGGTGGAAATGATCGATCGTTTCGGCCTGCTGCCGGAAGCGGCCAAACGCCTGTTCCGCCTGACGGCCCTCAAGCTGATGGCCGCGCCGCGCGGCATACGCCGCATCAAGGCCGGGCCGGCCGGCGGCTATGTCGAATTCGTCGCGACGCCCGACGTCGATCCACGGTGTATCATCGAGCTCGTGCAGAAAAATCCGCAGATCTACCGCTTCGACGGTGCGCATCGGCTGCGCTTCAGCGTTCGGCTCGAGCAGCCGGCCGAACGCTTCGCCGCCGTGGAAAAGCTGCTCGCGCGATTGTACGTAACGGTCGAGCCCGTGGCCGCAGCCGGTTGAAGTCCGGATGAAGCTTCGCGGACGACATTTTGCAGCGATCGTCGCCGCAGCCCTGACACTGCCGCAGGCAAAGTCGCAACCGTTTCCCGTCGAAGCAACGGAGACCGAAGGTTACATCGTCGAGGTGCTGGTGTTCCGCCACACGGACGCACCGGCCGAAATCGGTGAGCCCGGTGCGGTACCGGCCGCAGCCGGCGACCACGGCCAGCCGGAGGTAGATTCAGCCGCAGCCGAACCCGAACCCGAACTGATCTATGAACCGCTGCCGGCCGAGGAATTCATGCTGGCCGCAGTGGAGGAACGCATGGCCGCCTCCAGCGAGTACGAGCCCCTGCTGCACGTCGGCTGGATTCAGGAGAGCTTCCCGGTTGCCCAGGCGCCGGTGTTTCGTGTCGATGAGACTTATGCAGGTCGGCCGGACCTTGCGGGCAGCATCAAATTCTCGCGCGGCCGATATCCGCACCTCGAGCTGAACCTGAACTACCGGCCCGAGGCGCTGGCGTACGAACACCCCGGCTGGGAGGGCTACCAGCTACGCGAGTATCGCCGCATGCGCGATGAAGAGGATCATTATTTCGACAACGCTCATTTCGGCGCCATCGCCCGCGTCACGCCCTGGGAGCCGGAGGACCGGAGCGCCAAAGACGGTGCCGCCGTAGTGCAGGAACCCCTCAGCGAGCCACGCTGACGACGCGATCGCGCCCTGCGGTCTTCGCATCGCGCAGCGCTTCGCGTGCGATTGCGACGAGCTGAGCCGGTTCCTGATCGTGCCGCGGCACGCCCGTCGCGGCGCCGACGCTGACGGTGACGTACTTCGACACGCTCGATTTCGGGTGGTGGATGCACAGCCCCTTGATCTTCTCGCCGATCGCTTCCGCCAGACTTCGCGCCTTGCGCTCTTCCAGGCTCTTCGCGCTACCGATGAATTCCTCACCGCCATAACGCGCGCTCAGGTCGCCTGCGCGCCGCAGGGAATTCTGGATGGCATGCGCCACCAGCCGCAGGCACGAGTCCGCGGCCTGACGGCCGAAAGTCTCGTTGTAGTCGCTGAAGAAGTCGATGTCGAAGATCATCACTGTCATCGACTGACGCTCGCGGCGAGCGACTGCCCAATCGCGCGCGAACATCTCGTCGAACCATGCGCGATTGAAAATGCCGGTGGTCTTGTCGATGCGCACGGCATCCTTGAGCTCCTCGGCGATCGCACGATACCCGCCGGTATCCGCAGCCAGGCGAAGCGCTGCCCCGGGATCCTTCTGCGGCTGGATGACGCCGACCCACCAGACGGGCGCGGCCGGGGCATCCGGTAC
>JACDCP010000216.1 GCA_013817465.1 Gammaproteobacteria bacterium
GCGTCAGGCGGCTGTGGCAAGCGGCGTTTTGCGCGCGATGTCCCACATGAAGCCGGCCAGTTCACGCGCCACGGCGACGACGGCCACGTTCGGATGCTTCCCCTGCCGGGTCAGTTTGCGGAATCGCCGGCCTAACCGCAGCTGTGCATCCCAGGCTCGGTCAACGATCGGCTTGGGCAAGCCTTCGTGCCGGACCTGGATGATGCGGCTGACCTTCGCTGGGTAGCGATAGCTCCACGCCGCCTCGATCAACAAACGCCGGGCATAGCCATTGGCGGACTTGGTGATGCCGCCCTGGCGGCGCTTCGGTCCCGAAGAGTGCTCGCTGGGCACGATGCCGAGCCAGGCCATCAACTGCCGCGGGTTGTTGAAGCGCGACAGGTTGCCGACCTCGGCGACCACCCCGAGCGCCACGGTGAACTGCACGCCGCGCAGGGCTTGCAGTGCCCGGATCAGCGGATAGAAGCGCGAGGCCGGCGCGGCGTCGCACAGCATGGCCTGCAGACGCAGACACTGTGCCAGCCGATCTTCAATGGCGCGCAGGTGTTCCTGGAAGGCGAGCTGCGACCAGGGTTGCGGGAATGTGAACTCACTGAGCCAGCGCCGGTGAGCGTCGCGCCAGTCGGCCCTGCCGGTGTAGCGCACACTGTGCACCAGCAGGAAGGACTTCAGTCGCTGCCTGGCCTGCTTCAGATCCTGCTTGGCCGCAGCCCAGGCGCGCACCAGATCCCGGAACGCTTCGTCACACTCGTCCGGCACGTGCACCGCGGACAAGTCGTTCATGCGCAAGGCCTTGACCAGCTTCTCGGCGTCGCGTCGATCCGTCTTGACCCGATCCCCGGGCTTGCGCGCGATCAGCGACGGAGCCGCAGACCATGCAGCGGAAGCCCTTCCTCGCCAGATACCGCTGCAGACCGAAGCCGCACGGCCCTGCCTCATAGACAAACGCTACTTCCGAGGCCTTGCTCTGCATTCGCTTGCACAGCTTGTCCAGGTCGCAATCCCGGACGCCGATATTTCCTGCTCGCTGCACCTCGCCAAAATCCACCGCATAGGCGGCTACAATTGATTCTTTGTGCACATCCAGTCCGACGTAAACAATGCTATCGTTTGACATGCTGACCTCCGCGGGGAAAATCGGTCTATGAGCGTAGTCCCATCTCGCTCCTGCGGCTCTGGCATCGTGCTAACCCGCGCAACGGCCCTCACGGGGGTCAGCGCTTCAGCCGGCGGAAGTCATACTGTCTAGGCGCCATGACCAACCGTCTTGCCTCATGCAGTTGCGGGAAGCTCACCGTCAGTACCCAAGGCGAGCCAATTCGTGTCTCGATCTGCCATTGCTTGGCATGCCAAAAGCGTACCGGTAGTGTGTTTGGCGCTCAGGCCAGATTCCCGGCCGAGACAGTGACCGTTAAAGGCAAGAGCAAGGAGTATGTGCGCATCGGTGATGAGGGCAGCTCAGCCCGCTTTCACTTTTGCCCGGAGTGCGGCTCCACTGTCTTCTACCGGCTGGACGCCATTCCTGGCGTGGTGGCCGTTCCTGTGGGCGCCTTTGCAGATCCAGATTTTCCGCAGCCGCGCGTATCGGTCTATGGGGCAAGGCAGCACTGTTGGGTACGCCTTCCAGAGGGCATTGAGCGCCTTGATTGAGCGGCCCGTCGGCCCTCTATTGATCCTTCACTAATATAGTGACATTTATGCCACATTGCGGTACACTTGCCGACATGCGAGGCAACGTGGAGCATGCGGTCATGGCGGCAGGTGCGAAGCGCGATTTCGTAGCACTTGAGCAGCGGCGGCGGGAGGCGGCGCGGCTGCTGCGCAAGGGTTTGAGCCAAGCGGAAGTGGCGCGGCAGGTCGGCGCACACCGCCAGTCGGTAAGCCGCTGGGCGGCGGCGCTCGAGGAGCAAGGCTTGCGCGGCCTGCGTGGCGCGGGTCGAGCGGGCCGCAAGCCGCGCCTTAACGAAGCGCAATTGAAGACGTTGGTCAGGCTGCTGAAGCGGGGGCCGGAGGCGGCCGGCTTCGCCACCGGAGTGTGGAGCCTGCCGCGGGTGGCGCAGCTCATCGAGCGGCGCTTCGGCGTGCGCTTCGGCACGACCCGGGTCTGGCAGCTGCTGCGCGGTCTGGGTTTCAAACCGCAGCGGCCGACGCGCCGCGCGCTCGAACGGGATGAAGCACGCATCGAGCAGTGGAAGCGTAAACGTTGGCCGCAGGTAAAAAAAACGCTGTCAGAGAAGGGCGGGTGATCGTGTTCGTAGACGAGTCCGGTCTCTCCGAACGACCACATCGGGTACGCACCTGGGCGCCACGCGGCGAGACGCCGGTGTTGCAGTACCACTTCAACTGCAAGCTGCTGTCGGTGATTGCTGGCCTGAGCCTGCTCAAGTTTTATTTCCGCCTGTATCCGGGCACCGTCAAGAGCCGGCAGGTGGTCGAGTTTCTGGGGCACCTGCGCCGTCAATTCGGTGGCAAGCTGCTCATCGTCTGGGACGGCCTGGCGGCGCACAAGAGTCGTCAGGTGCGTGCTTACGTCGCAGACAGCGGCGGCGTCATCAAGCTCGAGTTCTTGCCGCCCTACGCACCGGAGCTCAACGCGGTCGAGTACATCTGGAACTACGGTAAGAACCGCGAGCTGGCGAATTTCTGTCCCGACGACTTTTTCGAGTTGCACGCCTTTGCCCGCCGCAGCTTGCGCCGCGATTCGGCCTGCAGCTCGGCGAGCCGCGGCATCAGCGCTTTGCAGTTACCTGCACGCGGTGAGCCCGCGGGTGGCTGGGATTTTATGCCATCCCGAGTATGCGGCGACAGCAATTGCGGCTGCTCGACTGGCCCGGCCTGCCAGAATTCGCCCGGATTGATCGTCGTCCCGCCCTGATTGACCGGCGCCGTCGTCGGTTTGTTCAAGCAATTATTGCCGTGCAGCGAGCAACAGGAGACGCTCATGGCCCCGACAAACGACCGGGGCGCGCCGAGGCGCGCGCCCTGGCTACTCGAGCCTCATCCGGCAGCGCAGGGCCCGGACCTGGCGCAACGCCTTGCGCGGGCCCGGCTCGCTCTCCTCAAGCGGCGGGAGTCCCGCTGGCCATGGTTGCCGCTCTGCCTGCTGCTGGCAACGGCGCTCACAGTGGGTGGCCACACTCCTCGCGCGCTTGCCGAGGATGCCGGAGCGCGTGGTGGCCTGTCCGACTTCGATGACGTTGGCGCGGGCAGCCTGTTTCTGGACGGCACTGACGCGACGCGGCTCGCCACCGATGTCGAGATCCAGGTCAACGGCCTGGTCGCCCGGGTCTCCGTCAGGCAGTCCTTCGAGAATCCGGGGGCGGACTGGGTTGAGGGCGTCTATGTGTTTCCGCTGCCGGAGCTCGCAGCGGTCGATCGATTGCGCATGCAAGTCGGGCAGCGGGTCATCGACGTCGAGATCCTCGAGCGCAAGGTCGCGCAAACCGTTTACGCGCAGGCACGCGATTCCGGCCAGCTCGCGAGCCTGGTCGAGCAGGAACGCCCGAATCTGTTCACCACGTCGGTGGCGAATATCGGGCCCGGAGAAACCGTCACTATCGAGATAGGTTATCTGGACACGCTCGCTTTCGATGCCGGCAAGTTCAGCCTGCGCTTTCCCATGACCATCACGCCGCGCTACATGCCTGCCGAACCCGGACCGGACGCCGCATCCGTTGCCAGGCGCCCCGTGAGTTACGCGCGCATCCCATCGCCGTTCACGGGCCGGGCCTCATCCCGCAGCGGGCATCCGGTGAGCCTGGTCGTCGACATCGATGCGGGCTTTCCGCTGGACGGCATCGAGAGCCGTTACCACACAGTGCGGATAGACGACCTGGGCGATCGTTACACCGTCGCGATCACCGGAGACGACACGCCTGCCAACCGCGACTTCGAGCTGGTCTGGCGGCCGATCGTCGGCAACGAGCCGGGCTCGGCAGTCTTCACCGAGACGCTCGATGGTGAACGCTACGCGTTATTGCTCC
The DNA here is from genome assembly GCA_013817465.1 of Gammaproteobacteria bacterium. GTDB lineage: Bacteria > Pseudomonadota > Gammaproteobacteria > Steroidobacterales > JACDCP01 > JACDCP01. The sequence goes on from JACDCP010000216.1 coordinate 3,984, forward strand.
TCATGCCGCCCGAGCTCAACGCTCCGCCAGTGACGCAGCCGCGGGAAATGATCTTCGTCATCGACACGTCCGGCTCCATGGCAGGCGATTCGCTCGCGCAGGCGAAAGCGGCGCTCAAAATGGCGCTTGCCCGGCTGCGCCCGGGCGACCGCTTCAACGTGGTGCAATTCAACACATCGACCGAAAGCCTGTACCTCGCACCGCAGCCTGTCACAGGGAACACGCGTGCAGATGCGGTCCGTTACGTTCGCGCGCTCGAGGCGGACGGCGGGACGGAAATGCTGCCGGCCCTCGAGCTGGCGCTCGAGGGGGTCGCCCCCTCGACTCATCTGCGCCAGATCGTGTTCATCACAGACGGCAGCGTCGGCAACGAGGAAGAGCTGTTCACGCTGATCCATGCGCGGCTGGAAAATGCCCGGTTATTTACGGTGGGTATCGGCTCGGCGCCGAACACCTACTTCATGCGCAAGGCCGCCCGGTTCGGACGCGCGGAACATTTACGCTGATCGGCAGCCAGGCCGGGGTCGGCGACGAAATGCAGGCGCTGTTCTTCAAGCTCGAAAGTCCGGTGCTCATCGATCTCGAGATCGACTGGCCCGGCCCGGCCTCGCCCGAGGTGTGGCCCGCGCGCTCGCGGGATCTCTATGCCGGCGAGCCGATGGTCGTGACCGCGCGTCTCACCGGGGAGGACGGCATAATCGCACTCAGCGGCAAGGTGCTCGGCGGCCACTGGCTGCGTCAGCACGAGCTCGAATCCGGGCGTGAGCATTCGGGCATCGCAGCGCTGTGGGCGCGGGGCAAGATCGAGTCGCTCATGGACCAGCGGATCGCCGGCGGCGATCCGGACGAGATACGGGCGCAAGTCGTGGAGACGGCGCTGCGTCATCGTCTCGTCAGCCGGTACACGAGCCTTGTAGCAATCGATCGTACGCCGGCACGGCCGGCCGGCGTCGGTCTGGCCCAACGGACCGTTCCCGGCGTTGCTCCGCAGGGAACGCACGGGGAAATCCTGTCCGGTTTTCCGCAGACGGCGACTCCGGCAGCGCTACATTTTCTCGTCAGCGCGATATGCCTGTTCTGCGCGGTGCTCCTGGCGGGCAGCTCACGCGGCCGGACAAACACATCCGATCCAGCCGCGTCCGGAGAAAAACGGCGCCGGAACTCGGTTGTCCGCAGTTGCCTGCGTCACCTCAGCCAGGCTTGACGGGGTTCTGCATGGCTTCAGCCCGTCGGGATCTGAGTGGCCAGCGATGAAGTGGTTGCTCGCGACACTGCTTGTCATCGGCTCGTTGCAGTTCAGTTCCGGCGCTTATATTCACGTGAAGGCGCGGTTTGCGCAGAAATTGCTGCTGAATGCGTGGGAACAAAGTCTGGCCGGCGAAGCCCGCGTGAGACCCTGGCCATGGGCCGATACCTGGCCCGTGGCGCG
>JACDCP010000217.1 GCA_013817465.1 Gammaproteobacteria bacterium
GCCCAACCCTACCTGCTCGAGGACGGCGAGTGCCGCGGGGCGCGCACGCACCCCTCCGGCCAGCTCCAGCGGCAACATGACGTTCTCGAGCGCTGTGAGGGAGGGCAGCAAATGGAACGACTGAAAGACGAAGCCGACGTGGCGCGCACGTGCGGCAGCGCGACCGTCCTCGTCGAGCGCCGTCAGCTCGGTGCCGTTCAGCCAGACGCTGCCGCTGGTCGGCGTGTCGAGCCCGGCCAGCAGCGTGAGCAGCGTCGACTTGCCGGCGCCGGAAGGCCCGACGATGGCGACCGACTGCCCCTGCGGCACCTCCAGGTGCACATCGTCGAGGATGGCAAGCACGCCTTCGGGACTGGTAACATGCTTGCTGACCCCGACGGCGCGCAATACTGGCGCCTGCGTGCCATTCTTCACCATGTCGCGTAACCTTCTGCTGGCAATCCTGCTGTTCGGCGCGGCCGCCGCGAATGCGGCATCGCCCGCCGTGCTCATCGTCGGTGACAGCCTCAGCGCCGGATACGGCATTGCGCGAGAAGCGTCATGGGTGACGCTGCTCGGAGAGAGGCTGGAGCGGGAAGATTACGAGTATCGGGTCGTGAACGCCAGCATCAGCGGGGACACCACGCAGGGCGGGCTACAGCGCCTGCCGCGCGCTCTGGAGAAACACGATCCGGCAATCGTGCTCATCGAGCTCGGCGGCAACGACGGCCTGCGTGGCTTCCCGCTCGCGCTCGTGAAACGCAATCTGGCATCCATGATCGAGTTGAGCCAGGCAGCAGGGGCGCACGTCGTGCTTGCCGGCATGCAGCTTCCGCCGAACTATGGCGCTTCGTACACGCGCGATTTTCGCGATATTTACCGCGCTCTTGCCGAAGAGCACGATATCGCGCTCGTGCCTTTCCTGCTGGAGGATGTCGCGCTCGACACCGATCTCATGATGTCAGACGGCATCCATCCGAATGCCGCCGCGCAGAAAAAGCTGCTGGACAACGTGTGGGCAGTGCTCGAGCCGGAGCTGGAGACGCTCGCAGGTGGTTGAAAACCATCCATGCCTTATTCAACTCTGCAATCCGAAATTGCGATTCTCGGATTGCGAGCATTTTCAAGAACCTGCGGTCCTCGAAAATGGCGGATAGGATCTCCACTGCATCGTAGCCGCAGACTTTGCCGGCACGGAACAAGAGAAAAACAATGCAAAAGATCTGGCTGGAACACTACCCGCCCGGCGTCCCGGCCGAGATCGATCCTCATCAGCACGCCTCGCTGAAGGGCATCATCGAGCAGAGTTGCGAGCGTTTCGCCCGCCTGCCGGCTTACACGAACCTGGGCAAGTCGTTGAGCTATAGCGACCTGCTCGAGCTCAGCGGGCATTTCGGCGCTTATTTGCAGAAGGTGATCGCCCTCGACAAAGGCGACCGCGTCGCGATCATGCTGCCGAACGTCTTGCAGTATCCGGTGGCGGTGTTCGGCGCATTGCGCGCCGGCATGGCGATCGTTAACGTGAATCCGCTTTACACGGCGCGCGAGCTGGAGGAGCAACTCGTCGACTCGGGCGCGAAGGCCATTGTCATCCTCGAGAATTTTGCGCACACGCTCGAGCGTGTGCTCGCGAAGACCGACGTGCGCACAGTGATGGTCACGGCCATCGGCGATCTGCTCGGTCTGCCAAAGCGGCCGCTGGTCAACTTTGTCGTGCGGCGCGTGAAGAAGAAGGTGCCGTCGTGGCACATCCCCGACGTCGTTCCATTTCGGCGCGCGGTTTCGGAAGGCAAGTGGCAGACGCTGGATGACGTGCCGCTGACGCACGACGATATCGCGTTCCTGCAATATACGGGCGGCACGACCGGCGTGGCGAAGGGCGCCATGCTGAGCCACGGCAACATGGTTGCCAACGTCCTGCAGGCCGCCGCGTGGTTCGGGGCCGGGGCGAGGGAAAGAAATGCCGGCGGTGCCATCGTCATCACCGCCCTGCCGCTCTACCACATCTTCTCACTGACGGCGAACTGCCTGACCTGGCTTCAGCTCGGCGGCAACAATGTGCTGATCACCAATCCGCGGGACTTCGCCGGCTTCGTCAAGGAGCTGCGCAAGCACCGTTTCACGTTCTTCAGCGGCGTGAATACGCTGTTCAATGCCCTGCTCAACACCCCCGGCTTCGACAAGCTCGACTTCAGCGGCCTGCGGATCACCATCGGCGGCGGCATGGCGGTGCAACGCTCCGTGGCGGAGCGCTGGCAGCGCGTGACCGGCAACGTTCTGACGCAAGCTTACGGGCTGACGGAAACCTCGCCGGCCGCCTGCGTGAATCCACTCGATCTCGATGCCTACAATGGCTCCGTAGGGCTGCCGATCTCATCCACCGAAGTCTCGATTCGCGACGATGCGGGCGACGAGATGCCCGCCGGCGAGATCGGCGAAATCTGCATTCGCGGCCCACAGATCATGGCGGGTTACTGGAACCGGCCGGACGAAACGGAGAAGGTCATGATCGACGGCGGCTGGTTCCGCTCGGGCGACATCGGCCACATGGACGAAAAAGGCTTCGTCTACATCGAAGACCGCAAGAAAGACATGATCAACGTGTCCGGATTCAACGTCTACCCGAACGAGATCGAAGCAGTCGCCGCCAGCCACCCCGGCGTGCTCGAAGCGGCCGCTGTTGCCATCGAGGACGAGACCTCCGGCGAAGCCGTGCAACTGTTCGTCGTGCGCAAGGATCCGTCGCTGACAGCGGCCGAGATCATCGAGCACTGTCGCAAGGAGCTGACGGCCTACAAGGTGCCAAAGCAGGTAGAGTTCCGCAGCGACCTGCCGAAAACCAACGTCGGCAAGATCCTGCGCCGCGAGCTGCGCGACGAACGAAAATGACGCAGGCCTTGTAGCGCCGGCTTCACCGGGCACCCGGCTATGCGGTCGAATGAATCCGGCCCTACAAGAATACGTTCACGGACGTATAAAGCAGCAGGCCTACCAGGCCGCCGACGAGCGTGCCGTTGATGCGGATGAATTGCAGATCCCTGCCCACCTGCAGCTCGACGCGATGCGAAGTGGCGCGCGCGTCCCAGCTCTTCACGGTGTCGCTGATGACGTCGCTGATCTCCTGGCTGTAGTTGCGTACCACGTAAAGCGTCGCATCGCTCAGCCAGCGGTTGATCTGCTGGCGCATTTCCGCATTACGTTCCAGCGCCTTGCCGAAATCGACGACCCCCGCTTCGATGCGCCGGCGCATCGGCGACTCCGGGTCGCCCGCGCCGCGTACGACGAAGCCGCTGATCTCGTTCCACAGCTCCGCGAGATAATGCTGCATGGACGGATGCTCGAGCACCTCGCGCTTGAATGCCTGGCCGCGCTCGATGAGCTTCGGGTCCGACTTCATCGCCTCGATGAACTGCGCGATGCCCTCGTCGAACTGGCGGCGCGCCGCATGCCCGCTGTCGGCGCCGATGTTGTCGAGCAAACGCTCGAGCTCGGCAACGATCTTGTCGTACATTTTCTCGTCGACGAAATCCGGCATCCACCAGGGCGTCTGTGTCTCGATGCGCTCACGAATCAAATGTTTGTGCTCGTCGAGCTGCACGCGAGCGGCACGCACGAAACTGTCGATCAGCTCCTCGTGATGCCGGCCCCGGGTCAGCAGCTCGAGGATGCCGCTCAGTAGCGGCGTGATGCGTACCTGCTGCAGCGTGAGGCGCAGGTTTTCACGCAGAAACCCGCGCAACGCGGCATTGTCGACCGTCTGCAGGAACCAGGCCGCGAAAGCGCTCGCGGATCCCGTGATCTTGTGCGCATTGGCGGGTTGCCTCAGCCACACGCCCGCCCGGCCGGCGAAGTCGAGCGAGGCCAGCCGCGGCTCGAGCGCCTCGCGCACCAGGAAGTTATCCCTGACGAAGCGCGCGAGGCTTTCGCCGATGGCGTCCTTCTGGCGCGGAATGATCGCCGTGTGCGGCACGGGCAGGCCGAGCGGATGGCGGAACAATGCTGTGACGGCAAACCAGTCGGCAAGACCGCCGATCATGGCGGCCTCGGTGAAGGCGCGCACGTAGCCGAGCCAGGGATACGCCGGCTCCGAGAGATAAGCGGCGATGAAGACAGCCCCCAGAAGGAGCAACAGACCCGTTGCGAAGCGCTTCATGCGCACGAGCCGCGACCATTGCGCGTGTTCCGGGCTGCCTGGAACGGGCTGCAGTTTCACGTCGCGTGATACGGCGGGCTCAGCTCGCGCACGGCGTCGATCATCGCGGCGGCATGCGCCGGGTCGACGCCCGGATGAATGCCGTGCCCCAGGTTGAAGACGTGGCCGCTGCCGTGGCCGAAGCTTTCGAGCGTCCGCGCGACCTCCGCGCGAATGACACGGTGCGCAGCATACAGCACGGCCGGGTCGAGATTCCCCTGCAGCGCCACGCGATGGCCGACGCGCCGGCGCGCTTCATCCAGATTCACGGTCCAGTCGACGCCGAGCGCATCGCAACCGGTCTCGGCCATGTCTTCGAGCCAGGGACCGCCGCCTTTCGTGAACAGGATGCTGGGCACCCGGCTGCCGTCGGGACCGGCAACGAGCTCGGCAACAATGCGCTGCATGTACTGCAGCGAGAAGTCGCGATAGGCGCGTGGTGTCAGGACGCCGCCCCAGGTATCGAACAGCATGACCACCTGCACGCCCGCAGCGATCTGCGCATTCAGATAGGCGACCGTCGCGCGCGCAACCGTGTCGAGCAGGCGGTGCAGATCGGCCGGCGCGTCGTACAGCAGCCCCTTGATGTGGGCGAAGTTCTTGCTGCCCGCGCCTTCCACCATGTACGTCGCGACCGTCCACGGGCTGCCGGCGAATCCGATCAGCGGCACGCTGCCGTCGAGCTCCTTGCGTATCAGTTGCACCGCATCGATAACGTAGCCGAGCTCGGCGGCGGGGTCGGGCACGGCGAGCCGGCGGATGGCCGCCGCATCCCGCACCGGGCGCTCGAATCGCGGGCCTTCACCGTCGGCAAAGTACAGACCGAGGCCCATCGCGTCCGGCACGGTGAGGATGTCCGAGAACAAAATGGCGGCGTCGAGCTCGAAACGCGCCAGAGGCTGCAGCGTGACCTCGCAAGCCAGCTCGGGCGTGCGGCAGAGACTCAGGAAGTCGCCGGCGCGTGAGCGCGTGGCCCGGTACTCGGGCAGATAGCGCCCGGCCTGACGCATCATCCACACGGGCGTGCGATCGACAGGCTCGCGGCGCAGCGCGCGGATCAATCGATCGTTCTGCACTCGGCCGCCCGCCAACGAAGCGCTCAGGGAAAGACCGAGGCGACAGTCGCCTGAATCGCCTCGGCGGCCGCTCGCGGGTCCTCGGCATCCCGAATCGGCCGGCCGACCACGATGTAATCGGCGCCATTCTCGAATGCCTGACGCACATCGACCACGCGTT